>JAQGKA010000262.1 GCA_028290355.1 Tardiphaga sp.
GGCGGAGTCGGCTCCGCCTTGCGCAGCTGATAACGCCAGCCGCGCGCGCCCAATGACGTAGGGCGCGGCACCTCCCGGCGCTCCACCTTGGTCATCGGCCCTCTTCATCCATCCGCAGCGCTGATCAGATGCCAAGGAGGGAAGAGACGAAATGGGTATAATGTCCTACAGGAATATTGTCAAGACGCAGGCGAGTCTTGTGTCCCGGCTATCACGTCTTTGCCACGGAAAGACGGATGCCCGGCAAAAGGCCGGGCATCCGTCGAGAGGATACCGTTTCAACGAGCCGCCGTCGCCGGGCCTGCCTCGATGATCTGGACGTATGCTTGTGCCGTCAATGCTACTTGGTGCAGGTCTTATCAGCGGTCAAAGCCATCTCTGCCGCTGCATGTGTCGGATAGGCCGTGCCGATGACCTTCATCTTGCCACCAGCCGCAGGCTGGGCACTGACGATTTCGCACTTCATCGACGCGGTATCCTGAGCCAGATAGAACGACGATGCACCCGCTGCTGGCGGTGCCTGACCGACGGTCTTGGCCGGTTCAGCTGCGAATGCGGATGAAGCGAGAGCGAGAAAAGCGGTCGTGATAAGAAGTTTTTTCATGGCATGTAGTCCCGATTGTCGTGCGTCCGGTATCGGACACGATGCCAATAGAGCCAGCCGTTGAAGGTTCCTGCCATCGCGGAATTATTCCACCGAACGGAACGCTTTGCGCGCAGCACATCCTGATGAAACTATTCCGCCAAACCTACACTGAAGTCTTGGCATCGACCGATAACGCTTCACCTAGTCCGTATCGCGTACTGTGTGCCACCACATCATTTGTTTTGCTGCGCGGACGGAACTTAACCAGCCATCGCAGCTTGGTTGATGCGTCTGGCGCGGATGGCCGGCGTCCATAACGATAACAACCGACACAACCATCCCGAAGGACTCCCATGAAACAGCTCATACTGGCGGCCGCTGCGGCGACCGCCTTGCTCACGACAGCTGCAACAGCAGCGCCGCTCGGCGTCCAGGACATCGGCGCGCAGGCGAGCGGCATTGAACAGGTGCGGATGGTCTGCGACGAATACGGGCGCTGCTACCGCAGCCGCGGCCCGCGTTACGTTCAGCGCAGCTATGGCTACGGCGGCGGCTACCGCGGCTACGATGATGGCCCGCGCTATGAGCGCCGCGGCTATTACGGCGGCGGCGGCCCGAGCATCGGCTTCAGCTTCGGTGGCGGCGGCGGCCGCTGGTAGACACAGCGCTGGTTATACAAAGGCCGCCCTCGGGCGGCCTTTGTATAACCAGCGCTGTCGCCTACTCCCCCGCATCGCTCGCAAGCAGGCCCTTCACCGCGCGTGCCCATCCGGCGAGCTTCCGCGTGCGCGTGGCTTCGCTCATGTTCGGCTTGAAGCGGTGTTCGAGCCGCCAGTTGTCGGCGAATTTGGATGGCTCCGGATACACGCCGGCGCGCAGGCCGGCGAGATAGGCGGCGCCGAGCGCCGTGGTTTCCTGGATCATCGGGCGGTCGACCGGCGCGTCCAGGAGATCGGCGAGGCGCTGCATGGTCCAGTCCGACGCGGTCATGCCGCCGTCGACGCGCAGCACGATGGAAGCGCCGGCGGCGTCCGGCCAGTCGGCGCGCATCGCGGCCCACAGGTCGAAGGTCTGATAGCAGACGCTTTCCAAGGCAGCATGCGCCAGCTCAGCCGGGCCGGTGTTGCGGGTGAGGCCGAACAGCGCGCCGCGCACGTCCGGATTCCAGTACGGCGCGCCGAGGCCGACAAAGGCCGGCACCAGATAGACCGACTGAGCGTGATCGGATTGCTCGGCGAGCGGGCCGCTCTCGGCGGCTGATTTGATGATGCCGAGGCCGTCGCGCAGCCACTGCACCGCGGAGCCGGCGACGAAGATCGAGCCTTCCAGCGCGTAGGTGCGCACGCCGTTCAATTGATAGGCGATGGTGGTGAGCAGCTTGTTCTTCGACACCACCGGCTTGGTGCCGGTGTTGAGCAGCGCAAAGCAGCCGGTGCCGTAGGTCGACTTGATCATGCCCGGCGCAAAGCAGGCTTGTCCAATGGTGGCGGCCTGCTGATCCCCGGCGATGCCGGAAATGGCGATGACGCCGCCGAACAGATCCGCCGTCGTGGTGCCGAAATCGGCGGAGGAATCTTTCACGACCGGCAGCATCGCCGCGGGCACGCGCAGCAGCTTGAGCAGATCGTCGTCCCACTGACCGGTGTGGATGTTGAACAGCAGCGTGCGCGAGGCATTGGTGGCGTCGGTGGCGTGCACCGCGCCTCCGGTCAGCCGCCACAGCAGGTAGCAATCGACAGTGCCGAACATCAGCTCGCCCCTTTCGGCGCGGGCGCGCGCGCCGGGAACGTGATCGAGGATCCACGCGACTTTCGTGCCGGAGAAGTAGGGATCGACGATCAGGCCGGTCTTTGCCGAGATCAGGGGCTCATGGCCGTCGGCCTTGAGTGCTGCGCAGATCTCCGCGGTGCGGCGGTCCTGCCAGACGATGGCGCGGTGCACGGCCTGGCCCGTGCTGCGGTCCCACACCACGGTGGTCTCGCGCTGGTTGGTGATGCCGATCGCGGCGATGTCTTTTGCCGTGACATTGGCCTTCTGCATGGCATCGCGGCAGGTCTGCAAAGTGGAGGACCAGATGTCGTCGGGCTCGTGCTCGACCCAGCCCGACGCTGGAAAATGCTGCGGGAATTCCTGCTGTGCGGAAGCGGCGATGGAGATGTCGTCGCGAAAGATCATCGCCCGCGACGATGTGGTGCCCTGATCGATAGCCAGCACGAAGGACATGAGCGCGTCTTCCCGGAAGGTTTGTTGGCGTTGTAGTTGAGGAAGGCAACCGGATTGCGGGTGGTTCGTCAATACAGGCGTGGGCTCTTCCCTTCTCCCCTGGTGGGAGAAGGTGGCGCGGACCAACGGGTCGGCGCAAGGCGCCGCCCGATGACAGGCTCCGTCCGCGTCGGATGAGGGGGCTGAGCGAACAACTACCCCTCACCCGGCCGCGCTATGCGCGGCCACCCTCTCCCACAAGGGGAGAGGGAAGGAAGAAAGTGCTTACACCGACGCGGTCGTCACGCCGCCATCGATGACGATGGTCTGGCCGGTCATGAAGGTGGAGGCGTCGGAGCCGAGAAAAGCGACGGCGCCGGCGATCTCGTGGGATTCGCCAATCCGGCGCAGCGGCGTGGTGGCGGTGCGGCGCTTGAGGTTGGCTTCGTCTTCCCACAGCGCCTTGGCAAAGTCGGTCTTCACCAGGCCGGGCGCGATGCAATTGACGCGGACGCCCTTCGGGCCCCATTCGCCGGCAAGGCTGCGGCACAGCGAGAAATCCGCCGCCTTGGAAATCCCGTAGGCGCCGATCACGGTGGAGCCGCGCAAGCCGCCGATCGAGGAGATGATGACCACCGATCCCTTGCCACGTTCGGCCATCGCCGGGATCGCCTGTGCACACAGCCAGATGTTGCTCTTGACGTTGGAGCCCATGATCTTGTCGAAGGCTTCATCGGGGATGTCGAGCAGCGGGCCGTAATAGGGATTTACCGCGGCATTGCAGACCAGGATGTCGATCGGGCCATAGTGCTTCACGGTGCCCTTGATCAGCCCCTCGACCTCGTCGCGGCGCGAGATGTTGCAGGGAATGACGTGGGCGTCGCCGCCGTCTTTCCGGATGCCCTCGGCGACGGCCTCGCAGGCATCGGCCTTGCGGCTGGAGACCACGACCTTGGCGCCGAGCTTCGCCAGCAGTTCGGCCGAGGCGCGCCCAATGCCGCGGCTCGAGCCGGTGATGACGGCGACCTTTCCGGTGAGATCGAAGGGATTGGTTATCATCAAACTCTCCACAACGTCATTCCGGGATGTGCCCGAGTCGGCGACAGCCGATCGGGCGCAGACCCGGAATCCCGAGTTGCTATTTCTGGATTCCGGGTTCGCGCGCAGCTGACGCTGCGCGCGCCCCGGAATAACAGTCCTGTCAGTTGATCAATCCGCCGGCGTCGCTGACGCGCTTGAGGTGATAGTCGCTGTCGCCGAAGGTGTTCTCGATCATCGACAGCCGTTTGAAGTAGTGGCCGATCTTGAACTCCATGGTCATGCCGACGCCGCCATGCAGCTGGATCGCCTGCTGGCCGACGAAGCGCAGGGACTTGCCGACCTGTACCTTGGCCGCCGCCACCGCCGTTGCGCGTTCCTTGGCATCGTCGAAGTCCTGCGCCATGGTGGCGAACATCGCCATGCTCCTGGCCTGCTCCAGCGCCACGAACATGTCGGACGCGCGATGCTGCAGCACCTGGAAGGTGCCGATGGCGACGCCGAACTGGGTACGGGTCTTGAGATATTCCACCGTCGCCTTCAGCGATTCGTCCATCGCGCCGATGGCCTCGGCGCAGAGCGCGATGCGGGCGTCGTCGACCACCTGCTCGATCAGCGGCAGGGCATTTTCGGGATTGTCGATCGCGGCGTCGGCGCCGACTTCGACATTCGAGAAGGTGACGTCGGCCGCATGCAGGCCATCCTGGGTCGGATAGCCCTTGATGCTGATGCCCTTGGCGTTGGCCGGCACCAGGAACACGCCGATGCCCGTATGATCGCGCTGGCCGCCCTTGGTGCGCGCGGTGACGATGAAGGTGTCGGCGGTTTCGCCGTTCAGCACGACGAATTTCTCGCCATCGATCACCCAGCCGTCGCCCCTCTTCTTCGCCGTCGTGGTGACGTCGGCGAGATCGTAGCGCGAGTTCTTCTCCAGCTGCGCAAAGGCCAGCGTCTTGCTGCCGTCGATGATCGAGGGAATGTAGGCTGCCTTCTGCGCGGCCGAACCGCCACGGCGCAGGAAACCGCCGCCGATCACCACAGTCGCCAGATAAGGCTCCAGCACCAGCGCCTTGCCGAGCGCTTCCATCACGATCATGGTCTCGACCGCGCCGGCGCCGAAGCCGCCGTCGTCTTCCGAGAACGGCAGGCCGAGCAGGCCCTGCTCGGCGAGCTTGTTCCAGACCGACTTGCTCCAGCCGCCCTTCTCTTCCGCATATTTCTTGCGCTGCTCGAAATCGTACGAGGTCTTCAGGAGACCATCGACGCTATCCTTGAGAAGCCGCTGCTCCTCCGACAAATCAAAATCCATTGTTCTTTTCTCCGGCTGATCGGGCGCCTGTTATTCGTGTCGGCCTCTCCGCGTCATGGCCGGGCTTGACCCGGCCATCCACGGTTTGATGCGAAGAGGAAGACGTGGATGGCCGGGTCATCAGGCGCGAAGCGCTGCTTCGCGCCCTCGCCCGGCCATGACGAGAGGGGTGTTAAAGTCCCAGCACCGCCTTGGCGATGATGTTGCGCTGGATCTCGTTGGAGCCGCCGTAGATCGAGACCTTGCGGTAATTGAAGTAACCGGGCGCGATCTGGGTGGTCCAGTCGGAGATCTCGTTGCTGCCGGGCTCATCCGCAGCAAACGGTGCGGCGAACGGGCCGATCACATCCATCAGCAATTCGGTGGTGGCCTGCTGGATGTCGGAGCCCTTGATCTTCAGGATCGAAGACGCCGGATTGGGCTTGCCCTTGCCGTGCTTGCTCTCGTCGGCGACGACGCGCATCTGGGTCAGCTCCAGCGCCTTCAGCTCGATCTCGACCATGGCCAGCTTCTCGCGAAACTTCTGGTCCTCGATGATCGGCTTGCCGCCGGACTGCACGCTGGATGCCAGTTCCTTGATGCGGCGAATGCGCTCCTTGGACATGCCGACGCGGGCGATGTTGGTGCGCTCGTTGCCGAGCAGGAATTTGGCGTAGTCCCAGCCCTTGTTCTCCTCGCCGACCAGATTGGCGGCGGGCACCTCGACGTCGTCGAAGAACACTTCGTTGACCTCACGGCCGCCGTCGATGGTGACGATCGGGCGCACGGTGATGCCGCGCGACTTCATGTCGATCAGCAGGAAGGAAATGCCGGATTGCTTCTTGGCGGTGGGATCGGTGCGGACCAGGCAGAAGATCCAGTCGGCGTGCTGCGCCAAAGTGGTCCAGGTCTTCTGGCCGTTGACGATGTAAGTGTCGCCCTTCTTCTTGGCGGTGGTCTTCAGCGAGGCGAGATCGGAGCCGGAGCCGGGCTCGGAAAAGCCCTGGCACCACCAGTCCTCCATGCTCGCGATGCGCGGCAGGTAATAGGCCTTCTGCGCGTCGTTGCCGAAGGTGTAGATCACCGGGCCGACCATGTTGACGCCGAACGGCAGCGGCGGCTGCGCCGGTGCGAGCTGCAGTTCCTCGTTGAAGATATATTGCTGCACCGGGGTCCAGCCGGTGCCGCCATGTTCCTTCGGCCAGTGCGCGACGGCCCAGCCCTTCTTGTGAAGGATGCGGGTCCAGTCCACCAGGTCCTGCTTGCTGGTGTGCCGGCCTTCGCGCAGCTTCTGCTTCATGGTTTCGGGAACGTTGTCTTTGAAGAAGGTGCGAACCTCGTCGCGAAACGCGAGTTCGTCCTTGCTGAGGCTGAGATCCATCGGAGTCTCCTGTGAGTGGTGATTAGTGAATGATTTCGAACAGGCCGGCGGAGCCCATGCCGCCACCGACGCACATGGTAACGACGGCGTATTTCGCCTTGCGGCGGCGGCCTTCGATCAGCGCGTGACCGGTGAGGCGCGCGCCCGACATGCCGTAGGGATGGCCGACCGAGATCGCGCCGCCATTGACGTTGAGCTTTTCCGGATCGATGCCGAGCTTATCGCGGCAATACAGCACCTGCACCGCGAAGGCCTCGTTCAATTCCCAGAGATCGATGTCCTCGACCTTGAGGCCGTGGCGCTTCAGCAGGCGCGGCACAGCGAACACCGGGCCGATGCCCATCTCGTCCGGCTCGCAGCCGGCGGAGACGAAGCCGCGGAAGATACCGAGCGGCTTGAGGCCCTTCTGGGCAGCGAGCTTGTCGCTCATGATCACGGTGGCGCTGGCGCCGTCGGAGAGCTGGCTGGCGTTGCCGGCGGTGATGGAAAAACCTTCGCCGCGCACGGCCTTCAGGCCGGCGAGGCCTTCGGCGGTGGTTTCCGGCCGCGGGCCTTCATCCTTGGACAGGGTGATGTCCTTGAAGGTGACTTCGCCGGTGGCCTTGTCGGCAACGCCCATCTTCGTCGTGATGGCCGCTATCTCGTCGTTGAACTTGCCGCCCTGCTGGGCGGCCGCGGTGCGGCGCTGGCTTTCCAGCGAGTACTCGTCCTGGCGCTCGCGCGAGATGTTGTAGCGCTTCGCCACGGTCTCGGCGGTGTCGAGCATCGGCATGTAGACGTCGGACTTGATCTTCATCAGTTCGGGATCGACGGTGTGGAACTTATTGGCGTGGTCGTTCTGCACCAGGCTGATCGACTCGCCGCCGCCGCCGACCGCAATCTCGACGCCGTCGAAGATCACCGAGCGTGCCGCCAGCGCAATCGCCTGCAGGCCCGAGGCGCACTGCCGATCGATGGTGGTGCCGCCAACGGTAACGGGAAGCCCGGCGCGGAGCAGCGCCTTGCGGGCGATGTTGCCGCCGGTGGAGCCCTGCTGAAGGGCTGCGCCCATCACCACGTCCTCGATCTCCTTCGGATCGAGCTTGGAGCGTTTGAAGGCATGCTCGATGGCGTGGCCGAGCAAGGTCGCGCCTTCGGTGGCGTTGAGCGCACCGCGATAGGCCTTGCCGATCGGGGTGCGTGCGGTGGAAACGATAACGGCTTCGGTCATGGACGGCCTCCGG
>JAQGKA010000268.1 GCA_028290355.1 Tardiphaga sp.
ACGTTGGCGGCGATCGGATTGGCCTCGTCGGGCTCATCGTGCAAGGCGTTGGCGCCGTCGGCTGTCCCGATGATGTCCATCTGCGTGGGAAACGCATCGCGGAACAGGCCAGAGACGCGAAAGGTGACATCGACGCGTGGACGTTTCAGCTCGGACAAAGGCGTGATGGCAAAGCCGGTGACGCGACCGGAGGTTTCTTCCCACAGTGGCCGCGCGCCGATCAGCGCCAGTGCCTGCGCGACATCGTCGCCGCCGGTGCGCATGTTGGAAGTGCCCCAGGCCGACAATGCGATGGCACGCGGCCATTCGCCCGCCTCCTGCCAGTAGCCTTCAACGAGGCGCTCGGCGGCAAGTTGCCCGATCCGCCACGCCGACGGCGTCGGTACCGCGCGGACATCCACCGCGAAGAAATTGCGCCCGGTCGGCAGCACGTCCGGCCGGCCACGCGTCGGCGCGCCGGAGGGACCGGGGCGGATGAAGTGGCCGTCAAGGCCTCTCAGGAAGGCGGCCATCTCGGCGGCGCCGCAGGCGTCGATGGCGGGGCGGAGGCTGGTGGCGATCCAGGCGAGCACGACAGTCGTAGCGGGCCATGGCTCGGAAGTAGCGTGCGCTTCTTCCTTCTCCCCATGTGGGAGAAGGTGGCGCGGCGCAGCCGCGCCGGAAGAGGGGTAGCGACGGAGCGCGGTGTACCCCTCACCCGGCCCGGACTTCGTCCGGTCCACCCTCTCCCACAAGGGGAGAGGGGAAGAAAGAGGCGCTTCGCTTCTGGTTGCTGAGACCATCTGCAACGCCAGTGCTTCGATGCGCTCAACCGTGTCTCCAGTGGTGCGCCACAGATCATCACTGATATCAGCCAACACAGCCGGGCGCGGCCCGACATACTCGTCCGCGAGATCGCGGGTCAGCGGATCGAATGCACCGAGGCCGAGATCGGCCGCCAGTGCGCGATGCAGCGAGGCATCCTGCGGCTTGCTCTCGGAGCGCGGCAGCCGCGCGATCGAGACCAGCAGGTCGTTGCATTGCGCGTCTGCCGGCGTGCGGCCGAACACATGCAGGCCATCACGGATCTGCATTTCCTTGAGATCGCAGAGATGCGCATCGAGCGCGCGCAGCGCCTCGTTGGTCGGCGTGTCCCTATTGACGTTGACATCGGCATCGAGCTGCTGCGCGCGTGCCATCGACAGAATGTCTTCGGCAATCAATGCGGCGCGTTTCGGGTCGAGATCGATGGCAACAGCGTATTCGTCCACCAGATTTTCCAGCCGCGCCAAGTCGTCGTGCAGTTCGGCGCGGGTCATCGGCGGCGTCAGGTGATCGATGATGACGGCTGATGCGCGGCGCTTGGCCTGGATGCCCTCGCCAGGATCGTTGACGATGAAGGGATAGAGATGCGGCAGCGGCACCAGCACCGCATCGGGCAGGCAGTCGGCGGACAAACCCGCGCTCTTGCCCGGCAACCATTCGAGGTTGCCGTGCTTGCCGAGATGCACGATGGCGTGGGTGTCGAATTCTCGCCTGATCCAAAAATAGAACGCGAGATAATGATGCGGCGGCACCAGATCTGGATCGTGATAGGTGCTCTTCGGATCGATATTGTAGCCGCGCGCCGGCTGCACGCCGACCACGATATTGCCGAAGCGATGCAGACCAAGGCGAAACGCGCCATCGGCGACATGCGGGTCCTGCTCCGGTTGGCCCCAGCGATTCTCGATCGCGCGCTGCACATTGTCTGGAAGTGTCGCGAAAGCGGCACGATAGTCGGTGAGCGGCCACCACGCGCCGCCGCCGCGATCGGCGCGACCGACGAGCGCGTTGGTCGGGCCATCCTGCAGCAGCTGCATCATGGTGGCGGCATCATCGGGCGCATCGTCGATGGCGTAGCCGGCGCCGTGCATGGCGCCGATCACATCGATCAGGCTCTGCGGCGTGTCGAGGCCGACACCGTTGGCGAGACGGCCATCGCGGTTCGGATAGTTGGCGAGGATCAGCGCGACGCGGCGTTCGGGGCGCTCGGTTCGGCGCAAGCGCACCCAGGCACAAGCGAGATCGGCGGTGGCCTCAATGCGATCCGGCACCGGCTGCAACGTGGTTGGCGCAAATCCGGTGTCGCTGTCGCCGCGCTCCTTGAAGGCGATGGCATTGGCGAAGATGCGGCCATCGACCTCCGGCAGCACCACATGCATGGCGAGATCGCGCGGCGTCAGGCCGCGGGTCGACGCTTCCCAGTTGGCCCGCGAAATCCCGGCCTGCGCCACCTGCAGGATCGGACATCCCGACGCCGCCAGCACGCCGGCATCGTCATGGGCGGTGGCCGTCGCAAAGGCGGTGGCGTTGATGATGATCTCGGGCGGATGCGCCGCCAGTGCCGCGCGCAGAAACGCGGCGGAGCGCTCGTCCTTCAGGCTGGTGACATAGAGACAAACCGCGTTGAGGCCACGCGCTTCGAGCGCCGCGCGCAGCGCGTCGATCGCCGCCGTATCGCCGCCGGCGACCAGCGCGCGGTAGAAGATCACGATGGCATTGGGGCGGTCGTTGCTTGCAGGTTCGCTCGGCCAGAACCCGGCTGAGGGCATCGGCCGCGCCGCGGGTGGCACATCGCCATGGCCGATCAGATGCGCGGCAAAGCGAAGCGCAAGCTGCGCATTATCAACGCCGCCCTCGGTACAGTAGCACCATAGTGAGTGGGTATCCTCGCTATTCAATGTGCCGCGCTTGGCGAGGCCGAGGTCCCAGTGCAACTCGCCGGGAATACAGGCAAACAGCGCCCCGCGGCGCAGCGCATCGTTGCGCAGGCTCTCGACGCCATGCGGCCAGTAGCTCTCGCCGCCGAGCATGCGCAGCACGACGATCTTGGCATTGGCCAGCGTGCGCTCGACATAGAGATCCACCGAAGCGGGATGGCCGAGCGCTAGGAGATTGGTCAGCCGCACGCTCGGGAAATCGTTCGGCAGCATCGCATGCGCGGCGTTGAACGCAGCCAGATCGCTGTCCGCCGCCGACAGCACGACGATATCGGCGGTGTCCTGCCCGAGGTCGCGGGCGACGTCGCCGTCATCGATATTGCCGGTGGGATCGAGCTTCAGGTGCATTCGTCCCTACCCCGCCAACGCACGCCTCACCGCGTCGCCGTCAAATCCCTTCAGGCCGATCACCACCAGATGCTCGGCCTGCTTCACGTCCGGACGCGCAAAGGCCAGTTCGACACGGCCGCCGACGGCCTGCACCACGATCGGCGCGGCCTTGTCAGTGATTCTTGCATGGCCCTTGACGCGCAGCACGCCGTCTAGGCCCAGCGCGTCGCTGACCCTGGCGCGCATCGCATCGACGCTAATGGCCGCGGACGGCGTCACCACGATGCTGTCGAAATCGTCGTGGTCGTGCTCTTCCTCCTCGCCGTGGTGGCCAGCGCGCGCCGCCATGTCGTCCTCGGCGGCAGAATTGAGACCGATCAACACCGCGGGCGCCAGTTCACCCCTGGAGCGGACAATGTTGACGCCGGGCCGCAGCACAGCTTTCAGCTTCGCTTCGATCTCAGCGAGCTTTTCCGGCGACACCAGATCGCTCTTCGACAGTACCACGAGATCGGCGCAGGCCAGCTGATCCTCGAACACTTCCTCGATCGGATCGTCATGATCGAGCGCATCATCCGCGGCGCGTTGAGCCGCGACGGCATCCTCGTCCAGCGTGACCCGGCCTTCCGACAGCGCCAGCGCATCGACAACAGTGACGACGCCGTCGACAGTGGCACGCGTCCTCACTGCGGGCCAGGCAAAGGCCTTCAGCAAAGGCTGCGGCAGCGCCAGGCCGGAGGTCTCGATGACGATGGCGTCGAGTGGGTATTCGCGCGACAACAACTTGTCCATGGTCGGAATGAAATCGTCGGCGACGGTGCAGCAGATGCAGCCATTGGTGAGCTCGATGATATCGCCGGGCGCGCAGGCCTTGGCCGCGCATTCTTCCACGAGACCGCCGTCGAAGCCGGCATCGCCGAATTCATTGACGATCACGGCGATGCGGCGGCCATCGGCCTGGGTCAGCAAGGAGCGCAACAGCGTGGTCTTGCCGGCGCCGAGAAATCCGGTGAGCACAGTGACGGGGATACGGGACATTTTACGACTCCTGCGAATGGCGTTTCAGCCAGAGCGGAAGCCCGGCTGCGATGAAGACAACTTGCGGCACGGCCGCCGCGACGATCTGGTTGAGCCGGCCTTGCGCATCGCGAAAGGCGCGGCCGAGCGGCGTCTCCGGCACCAGGCCGAGGCCGACTTCGTTCGACACCAGCACCACAGGATATTTGGCGACGCCGAGAAATCGCGTGAGACGACGGGCTTCGATTTCGGGATCGCGCTCCCGCAGCATCAGGTTCGACAGCCACAATGTCAGGCAATCCACCAGCACCGCGCGGCCGTGGGTGGCCTCGCGCGTCAACGCATCGACCAGCGCCAGCGGCTCCTCCACGGTGGTCCAGCCTTCGCCGCGGCTGATACGATGGTGAGCGATCCGGGTTTGCATTTCCTCGTCAT
>JAQGKA010000305.1 GCA_028290355.1 Tardiphaga sp.
GAAAAATGGGAGAAGGTGGTCAAATCCGCCGGCCTCAAGGTTGAGTGAACCCCATGCGGCATCGCGGCGTCTCACTTTGGTGAGCGCCGTGCTATAAGCGATCACGAGACCGGGATTCGACGGAGCCAGCGGAACGTTTGACCGCCGGCTCCGTTTTTCCTGACAAACCCGATTTTCCGCAGCCGCGGAGGAGAGAAAATCATGCGCAATGTGATGCTGGCCCTGCTGGCTGTTGGAACGATATCTGCCGTGGCCTCCAGTCCGGCCGCGGCCGCCCCCGCCTATCCCTATTGCATCCAGTCCCAGCAGTTCGGCACCGACTGTTCGTATCCGACCTACAATGCCTGCCTGGCGACCGCCTCAGGCCGTGGCGTCGAATGCATCGTCAATCCGCGCCTCGCCTTCGATCCGCAGCCTTACGCCGAGCCGCGCCGCCAGAGCCGCCGCGGCTATTACTGAGACATCAACGTCAGCAAAAAGCCCACCGGGATTAACCGGTAGGCTTTTTCATGCGCCCCGCTATTTCACCGGCCGCGTCGCGATCCAGATCACGTGACGCGCGCCGCCGCGGGTGCCGGTGGCGCGAATCTTGATTTCTTCGGCGGCAAAGCCGGCCTTGCCGAGACGTGCGGTGAATTTGTCGTTCGGCCCCGATGACCACACCGTCAGCACGCCGCCGGGGCTCAACGCCGCGTACGCCGCCTGCAGGCCCTTGAGATCATACAGCGCGTCGTTGGATTTTCGCGTCAGGCCTTCCGGGCCGTTGTCGACGTCGAGCAGGATCGCGTCGTAGCTACCGCGCCCCGCCGCAATCGCCTGCACCACATCGGCCTCGCGAATCTCGACGCGCGGATCGGTCAGGCTGTTGCCGGATAGTTCCGCCATCGGCCCCCGCGCCCAGGCGATGATCGCCGGCACCAGCTCGACCACGGTGATCTTCGCCTGCGATCCCAGCACCTTCAGCGCGGCGCGCAGCGTGAATCCCATGCCGAGGCCGCCGATCAGCAGCCGCGGCGCCGCCAATGCCTTGATACGGAAGCAGGCCAGCGTCGCCAGCGCCTCTTCGGAGCCGAACAGCCGGCTGCTCATCAGTTCGTTCTGGCCGAGCTTGATGGTGAATTCGGCGCCGCGCTGCATCAGGCGGAGCTGAACTCCGCCGCCAGGCACGTCTACGGTATCGATCAGCTTCCAGGGAATCACGGGCGTCTCTCATCAGGCGTTGCGCGGCCAGAAGAACCCCGCCGATCAAAGCCGGAAGTGGTTGATCCCCGCCTTCGCGATCTCGTCGAACGATTCGTCGTAGCCGGCGTCTGCATAGCGCATTATGCCGGTTGTCGTATCGTTGGTCAGCGCCAGTTGCAGCCGTTCCTTGGCCGCCTGGGTGCCGTCTGCGATCAGGGTGACACCGGCGCTGGTCATGTAGCCGGAATAACCGCCGCCGCCGGAATGAATCGCCACCAGATCGGCCTGCGAGGAACAGGCGACCATGGCGTTGAGCAGCGGCCAGTCGGCGACGGCGTCGGAGCCATCCTTCATGTTCTCGGTCATGATATTGGGATGCGCCATGGCGCCGGCGTCGAGGTGGTCGCGGGTGAAGGCGATCGGGCCGGACAGCTCGTGCTCGCGCACCATCTGGTTGACGGCGAGGCCGAGCCTGGTGCGTTCGCCATGCCCCAGCCATGCGATGCGGGCAGGCAGGCCTTCGAACGGTACGCGTGCGCGCGCCAGATGCACCCAGTTGGTGACGATCTTGTTGTCGGGAAACATCTGCAGCAGGAGATCGTCGATCTTGCGGATGTCGTCGGCGTCGTTCGATAGCGCGATCCAGCGGAATGGGCCGATGGCGCGGGCGAACAGCGGCCGCAAAAACGCTTCGGTGAAGATCGGGATGTCGAAGGCTTTCTCGACGCCGCCGTTCTTCGCATGCGTTCGGATCAGGTTGCCGTTGTCGAACACGATGGCGCCCTTGCGCTGGAACTCGAGCATCGCGGTGACGTGGCGGACGATCGACGCCATCGATTCCTGCATCAACAGCGCCGGATTTTCGGTGCGCATTTTGCGGACTTCATCCAGCGTATAGCCGGCGGGAATGTAGCCATAGACCAGATCATGGGCCGAGGTCTGGTCAGTAACCACATCGGGCACGATGCCGCGCTGCACGATTTCCGGAAATATCTCGGCGGCATTGCCACACAGCCCGACCGAGAGCCAGCGCTTCTCGGCCTGTGCCTGCCGGATCATCGCCAGCGCCTCGTCGAGCGAGGCGGCCTTGCTGTCGAGAAATCCGATGGCGATGCGCTTGTCGATGCGGGCCTCATCCATCTCGATGCAGAGGATCGCCGCCTTGGCCATGGTGCCGGCCAGCGGTTGCGCCCCGCCCATGCCGCCAAGGCCGGAGGTCAGCACGAAGCGGCCGGCGAGATCCTCGCCGAAGTGCCGTGCGGCGATCCGCATGAAGATCTCGTAGGTGCCCTGGATCACGCCTTGCGAGCCGATATATTGCCAGTCGCCAGCGGTGAGGCCGCCCCAGCAGATCAGGTTCTTGTTGGCGAGCTCGTAGAACTTTTCCGCCTTGGCCCATTGGCCCACCATGTTGCAGTTCGCCATGATGACCACTGGCGCCTTGGCGTGGGTGCGGATGGTGCCAATCGGCTTGCCGGATTGCACCAGCAGCGTCTCGCCGTCGTCGATGGTCTTCAGCGCATCCACGATCTTGTCATGGGACGGCCAGTCGCGCGCGGCGCGGCCGAGCGCGGCATAGACGATCAAGTTCTCGGGATCCTCGCCGACGGCGAGTACATTCTCGAGCAGCCGAAGCAGGCCCTCCTGCCGCCAGCCGCGGCAGCGGATCTGACCGCCCGATGTGACCGTGAATGTCCGCGCCATGTGGGTGCCCTCAGCTCAATGCATAGTCGGTGAGGTTGATGCCCAACGCCTTCTCGACGATGGGATAGACCGACGGATCGGTGACGCTGGACGACAACGGGATCACGTTCTTGGCGATCCGCAGCACCAGCAACTCATCGCCTTCGCGCAACTCGCCGACGCTGACCGGGACGCCCTGCGGGTTCAGCGTGGTGATGACATCCGGGAAACCCGACAGCCGTTGGCCGTCGGCGCCTTCCACCGCCATGTATTCGTTCATCACATAGAGCGTCACGGCCTTGCTGCCGGCGCCGATGGTGATGGTGCCGACATCAAAAGCTTCCTTGGTGTAGGTCACCGCCTTCTTTGTCACCTTGCCCTGCCCGATGATACTGCCTTTCGTCTGCATGCAGATCGCATCGATCACCGCGGAGCCGCCTTTGGCCTCGGCGCCCAGAATAGCCTCGCCGAGATCGAGCGCGATCGAGATGCCGCCGAGCGCGGCGTTCTTCTTGACGTAAGATGCCGGCAAGGGATTGCGGCACGAGGCAATAAACCCGCCAGCCATGTCACCCGCCGTTCGCAGCACCGGCGAGATCTTTGCGGTGGCGCCGCGCACCACCAGTTCGATGTAGGAGTTGTTGGCGCGGTTGCCGCCGACCGCAGACTGGATCATCTGTTGCGGTGAATTGGCCATGCCGATCGAGCCCATGTCGCCGGTGGGATGGGCGCGGATGTCGCCGACCGCATCGACCACCTTGCAGCCGAGAATCGCTGAGGGCAGCCAGCCATTCAGCGTGCTGGACTTTCCGTTCTGTCCGATCATCAGGCCGTAGATCGGCGCACCCAGGGCTTCCTGCACCAATTGCACCGACTTGACGTAATCGACGCCGCGCATTTCCCAGTCGGTGGTGCCGGCCGGCGCGCCGATCGCCGCCGCGGTGGCGATCCAGGCATCGTCGGGCACTTCATCCATCGAGACAAGCTCTGGCTTGCCGGCATTGACCGCGGCGGTGCCGAGCATGCGGCCGTGATCGGCCCAGCCGCCACCACCCGCGGCGAACACCGAACCGCCCTTGACCGCGGCTTCAACATCTTTGGCGCCCAAAATGCGTCGCATCGGATTCTCCTGTTAATGAGTAGCAGTGAGCACAGGCGGCCGCACGAAGCGGCCGTTGCCGGCTTCGGCTGTGACGTTCGTTCCGTCGAAGATCGGCTTGCCGCGCAGATAGGTCGCGACCGGGCGATACGGCAGTTCGATGCCGGCGTACGGACTCCAGCTCACGAAGTTATGGCCAGAGGCTGCGGGATCGTAGCGATGCGGTGCATGCGCCATGACCACCAGATCGGCGTCGCGGCCGGGCTCGATGGCGCCCTTGCGATGGCCGATCCTGAACAGCCGCGCCGGATTGGCGGCGAGCAGCCGCGCGGCGTGGCTGATGTCGAGCCGGCGTTCGGTGAGGCCCTTCAGCAGCAAGGCGTACAGCACTTCGAGGCCCGGCACGCCGGAAGAATTCTTCAGCATGTTGGGATCGTTCTTGCGGTTCTCCGACCAGGAGACGTGGTCGGTGGAAACCACGGTGACATGGCCGACGGCGAGATGCCGCCACAATGCTTCGACCTCATGACGCGGCCGGATCGGCGGATTGATTTTTGCTTTGCCGACCAGCCGCGAGACGTCATGCTCCTCGTCGAGGATGAGATAGTGAATGCAGGCCTCCACCGTGGCGTCAAAACCCTGGCGGCGATAGGATTCACAGAGTTCGTAGCCGCGGCCCACCGAGCAATGCACCACGTGGGCGGAGCAGCCGGCCTGGGCGCCGATCTCGTAGACCTCGGCCATCGCCAGGGTCTCGGTCACCG
>JAQGKA010000306.1 GCA_028290355.1 Tardiphaga sp.
GACGAAAGCTAATTTTCCTTGGATCACTCAACCCGCGGCTGAATTGTCACGTGTAGGCAACAACGGTAGCGCGCGTTGTGTACGAAATGATCTCGGCAATCACTGACCCGGTCGCATTGGCGGGAAAACTTGAAACAGCCCGCCGATTGCTAACTCAAGTGACCGACGAAACTACCCGCACCAACATTCACAAGTTCATTGCCGAAATCGAATTCGCTTGAGTGAGTTGAATGCCGGCAAGCCCGATTACAGCAAGCCGCGCCAATCGTGATTTCAAATGGAACTTTAAATATTAATTGTAGTTAATTGCTAGTTGGCGCTTATTTGAAGGATAAGACCATGTCAAATTTAGAAAACGACACGGCGTCCATCGCTGACCGGCTAAATTCTTGGCGGCATGCGGCAGATTTGCCGTCATCACTCCTCCGGCCCTTACAGTCCTTCTTTCCACGTCTCTTAATTCCAAAGCCATTGCTCATTCGGGCGGCCGATGCGGCCCATGGACCGCCTGCGATCTTCCCGCCGTCGCTTGAGCCATAAAAAGCGCGGGACATTTCATTGCAAGCGGGCATTGCCTTGCACTATGGCGAGGTCAGCTACGGCAACATCGGTTCGGGCCGGCGGCTTGATTTCACCGTCATTGGCCCTGACGTCAATTTAGTGAGCCGGATCCAAACCGCCACTGGCGCAACGGGCCACACACTTTTGAGTTCTGAGCGTTTTGCGGGCCTGGTGGGGTCGCAGAAATTGGTTTCGATCGGCCGCCACGCCTTGAAGGGGTTCTCCGACTCGGTGGAACTCTATCGCCAGATCGACGGGGCTGCCTAATCGAGTAATGAATTGCTTAGACCCACTACCCACACACGAGGGTGACAATCCCGGAGGCGCCGCGGATTTCTGTTTCATCTGCGCTCCTTGCGGCTACGATGAACCAGAAATCCTCCCCTCGTGAAGTCCCTCAATTTGATGGGGTGGACGCCCCTCGACGGCATCGATGTGCCAAAGTGGAGTTGTCTGTAGCTGCCACAAAGAGGAGGTGCCCGTGGGTGAACTTAACACGATTGGTTTGGATTTAGCGAAGAATGTCTTTCAAGCGCATGGAGCGGATATCGCTGGCGCCGTTGTGTTCCGCAAGCAACTACGCCGCGATAAGGTGCTGACGTTCCTTGCCGGGCAGCCAGCCTGCCTGGTGGCGATGGAAGCCTGTTCCGGGGCGCATTACTGGGCGCGCGAGATCGGCAAGTTGGGCCATACGGTGCGGCTGATCCCGCCAGCTTATGTGAAGCCTTTCGTCAAGCGCCAGAAGAACGACATGGCCGATGCGGAAGCTATCTGCGAGGCTGCGCAGCGGCCCACCATGCGATTTGTTCCGGTGAAGAGTGAAGATCAGCAAGCAAGCGCGGTGGTGTTTCGGGTGCGCGATCTGTTGGTCCGGCAGCGGACCCAGCTGATCACCGCTCTACGCGGTCACCTCGCGGAATACGGGTTGGTGGTGGCAAAGGGACCATCCAATATCGCGATGCTTGTCGAACTCGCACAAGCCGCTGAAACCGGTTTATCTGCAGCAGCGCGGCCGGCACTTGATTTTCTGATTGCAACCCTGAGGATGGTTAGTGAGCAAATCAAACAGCTCGATGCTGAGATTGCCCGACGCGCCCGGGAGGAGGACGATGCCCGCCGGTTGATGACCATCCCCGGCGTAGGGCCGATCACCGCGACCGCCCTGATTGCGCTTGCTCCCGACGCTTCGGGCTTCAAACGCGGCCGTGACTTCGCCGCGTGGCTAGGGTTGACACCGTTACAACGCTCCACCGGTGGAAAGCAGAAGCTGGGCGCGACATCGAAGATGGGCGAACGAACGTTGCGACGTTTGCTCATCATTGGAGCCAGTGCGGTAGTGAAGCAAGCCCGCCATCGTGGCGCGCCTCAAGGCTCGTGGCTTGCTCGCATGCTTGCCCGCAAGCCGCCTATGCTTGTGATGGTCGCTCTTGCGAACAAAATGGCTCGCATCGTATGGGCTCTGATGGCCAAAGGTGGGATCTATAAAGCTCCGGCTGTGACGGCATAACCGTCCAGCCAGAGGTCGTCGAGAATGTAGAAGGTCGAACGGAAGGTATGGCGCAACAGTCGATGAGACGGGATCGGGAAAACCAGTCTGAGACAAAGCGCATCAAGCGCGCCAATTTGATTTGGACCTGATCCGCGAACTCCCATACGGGCCCGCGACAAATGACGTCGTAGCAAAGGCCGGACAGATGTCAGCACCCGACTACGCGCAACGCCTAATCGAAAGATTCTTCTTGCATTCACCGGGGCGTCCACAGATGTCTCATGGGTGCTGACGGGGAACAGAATAGTCGGGACGTCGGCCTCGTGGGCGCCGATATGGCTAACCAGTTCATGTTGACGACATTGTTTCGCATCGTTTCGGAAATGGGCGACAACCCGAGCCAATTTCTCGCCGAAGTTCTTCCTTGCTCGCGGCGAAACATGATCAGCCCTCGCGAAAACGCTCGCTGCGGGCGCGCGAAAATGCCGAATGATCCGGGACGGAGGGCGCCGCGGGGGGCAGCCGGAACTGTGATACGAACTGAGATACAAATTGGGATACACGAGCATGCCTGCGGGCGACCAGGGAGGTATCTGCTATTTCTGCCTGAATCCATGCTTGAGCGACATCATGAGCGGGCCCATAAGATACTCAAATGCCGTTCGCTCTGTAGTTGGAATCATGACGGTAGCAGGCATGCCAGGATAGAGTTGGATATTCGGCATCTCCGCAAGTTCGGCTTCGTCGAGACGCAGCAAGGCCGTGTAGTAAGGTGTCCCGGTTCTGCTTTCGGTTAGCCGGTCGGCAGAAATGTGGAGTACGGTCCCGTGAACGATCGGGGTAATTCGCTGCTTATATGCCGTCAGATGCACTTCGGCGCGCATCTCGGGCCGCACCTCACTGATGTCATCGACTGCGACCTGTGTTTCCACCACGAGCATGTCTTTTTCAGGCACCACGTCCAGAATCTTGTCTCCGCGCTGGATCACTCCACCGACTGAAAATACGTTCAGGCCAACGACTCGGCCGCCATAAGGCGATCGGATCTCCATCCGGGTCAAAACCGCGCGTGCGTTCATCAAACGCGGAATGACCTCCAGCAATTTTGCTTGGACGTCTCTCAAGTCCTTCGTGACGTCCGCCATACGATCATTGTCGAGCTGCGCCATCTGTTGCTGTTGTTCCGCAATTGCTTGTTTTGTCCTTGCGATATTGGCCATCGCATCGGCGGACTGTCCATCCAGCCCAGCAGCGGCTCTTTCAAGCTGCAAGTAGCGCGGTCGCGCAATGAGCCCTTGCTCCACCAGCGGCATTATACTTTTTATCTCATCGTGGACCGAGGCGAGTTGCGCCTTGAAAGCCTTGACCTGCGCTTCACCACCTACAATTTGCTGTTGGAGCTGCGCAATCTTCTCCCTGATGATGGCACGTTGACCTTCCAGGGCAGTACGTCGGCTCTCAAACTGGCGAACCTGATTGTCCCAAATACCCTCGACATGCTGGTCATCTCTGGCGGCTCGGAGGTCTTCCGGCAGATTGAGCTCAGAACGGACGAATTCGGCTCGGAGCCTTTCCTCTGTCGCCCGCAAAACGACGAATTGCTCGGAGAGAACATCAAATTCGGCGCGCGTCTGAGTGTCGTCAAGGACGATGAGGACATCACCGACTTGGACTTTGTCTCCTTCTTTTATGCGTAGCTGCTTAACAATGCCGCCATCAAGGTGCTGGACACTCTTTCGATTGCCATCGACCTTCACAATACCAGTCGCCACGACGGCTCCGTTCAGAGGGGCAGTCACCGCCCAGAACCCCAGCCCGCCAAAAAATGCCGCGATAATAAGCCATCCGGCGATAGCCGATCCTCGAAACGAATCGCTCAGCCCTGCAGTTGGTTGGGTCTCTGAAATTATCGCTGTCTGACTCACGATCACTCCTCTACATGACCATTAAAACATTGCGTTCTACGATGCCGCACTTCTCGGGGAAGTCGCTTGAACTACTACCGGGCGCGTCAAGCGCGCCATCATCTCAGCACGCGGTCCGAACAGCTCGACGGCGCCATCCCGGATCATCAAAATCTTATCGACCACGCCGAGCGTGCTCGGTCGATGGGAAACAACGACGACGGAGGTCCCCACCTTTTTTAGTCCCATAAGGCAATCCGTCAGCGCGGCGTCGCCATCGACATCAAGGTTAGAACTGGGTTCGTCGAGCACAACCAGGCTTGGATTGCCGTAGATCGCGCGGGCCAATCCAATCCGCTGCCGGTAACCGCCGGACAGGATCGAGCCACCTTCACCAACCTGCGTTTCATACCCGTTGGGAAGACGCAGAATCATATCATGCACGCCGGCGAGCTTTGCGGCTTCAATGATTTTTCCATCGTTCTGGTTGTTGAAGCGACTGATATTGGCAGCGACGGTATCGGCAAAAAGTTCGACATCCTGCGGCAGATAACCGACATGAGAACCAAAGGAAGTTCGCGGCCAGGTCGATACGTCGGCGCCATCGAGACGTACCGAACCAGCGGACGGTGCCAATACACCCACGATATGGCGCGCAAGCGTTGATTTGCCGGCGCCCGAAGGGCCAACCACGCCAAGTAGTTCACCCGCAGCGATTTCAAAATCCACCGCGCGCAAGATAGGCCGCGGACCTCCGTGGACAACATAGCTGACATTCTCAACGGACAGGTGGCCAGCCGGCCTCGGAAGAGAAAGTCGCTGTTCGGGAATCGGCGCCGCTTTTAAAAGCATTCCCACACGCTTGTAAGCGTTGAGCGCTGAGACGATAGGCCGCCAAGCCCCTACGATCTGCTCGACCGGTTGCATTACACGCCCCAGCAGAATCGAGGCCGCAAACATCGCCCCGACGGTTGTGGCCCGCTCGATGACCAGATAGGCGCCGAGACCAAGAATAACGGATTGCACCGAAAGGCGCAGGAAACGAATCAGACTCGACATGGCCGCGGCGCGATCGCTCGCGGCCACTTGCCGATCGAGCGCAAGATTGCGATCGCGGCCCCACCTCCGAAGCAGGCCGTCAAGCATACCCATCGCCCGCACGACCTCCGAATTGCGAAGGCTCATATCGGTGAAGCTGTAGCTGCTGGTCCCGGCTTCGTTAGCTTCGGCGAGCGGCGTACGTACCCAACGCTCGTTTAAGAGCGCCACAAATATAAGCACGATGGCGGAGGCAAGCGCGAATGCCCCCAGCAGAGGATGGAGGACAAAGATCACAGCGATGTATATCGGTGCCCACGGCAGATCGAACATGGCATGAATTCCGGCACCGGTAATGCACTGCCGGAAGCTGTCGAAGTCGCGAAGATATTGGCTCTTTGCTGCCCCCGTCTTGAGCGAGGCATCGACGGTCGCTGCGATCACCCGCCCTCCCATTTTCTGGTCCAGACGAATTGACGCGCGCGCGAGTATCCGTGCCCGTACCATGTCGAGACCGGCAAGGGCCGCGAAGGCAAGTAGCAACAAAAGCGTCAGCATCACGAGCGTAACCATGCTCGCGCTCGAAAGGACGCGATCGTAAACCTGGAGCATATAAAGCGGGCCCGCGAGGTACAGCAAATTGATCGCGAGGCTGAAGATCATGGCAGTGACGAAATAGCTTCGGCATGAAAACAGAAGCTCCCACAGCTCGTCCTTATACCTGTAGAATCTCGCGCCCCCTCGGTGCGCCATGCGGTTTTCGCTTGCACCTGTATTCCAGAACTTAAATTTCATTGCGCAGCCTCGTTAGATTGCAACCTCGTATTCTGTTGATCGCTCAGACAATGAAATCAGTCGTGTGCAGGAGCGGCGCGCCGATCAGCTTGACGACACCGTCGTTATTTGCGTTGTAGCCGGCGGCACCGTCGTTGATAACGACGTACGTTCCGGCATCGGCGCCGCTGCTGATGGTGACTTCAGCGGCGCCATTCGCTTTCAGGTTAATTGTATTGAGAACGCTCGCGAGGTCCGCGGCGAGGTTGCCGGTGATGCCCGCGGTCTTTGTAATGCCGGTGGTCAAGCCATTGAGTGCGTGACCGATCTGGAGTTTGTCGGCTCCGGCCGTAAAATCAGTAATCGTATCGAACGCTGCGGCGCGTGAGTTTGCCAGTGTCGTATAAACAAACGTATCGCTTCCGTTGCCGCCAGTCAGCGTATCAGCTCCGGCACCTCCATTGATGGCGTCGTTGCCGTCGCCGCCGATGAGCAGGTTGGAAGCCGAATTTCCGATAAGCGTATCGTTACCATTGCCGCCGGTGACGTTCTCCACTCCGGCAATCGAGCTAAACCCTGTTGCGCTCGATGTCGACAGGTTGACCGTCACGTTCGAGGTCGTTCCGGCGTAGCTCAGCATATCGCTCGAGCCGCCGAGCAGGTCGAGCGTCACATTCTCGACTCCGGTGACGCTCCCTCCGGCAAGAGTTGTAATCGTCGAGCCCGAGACCACGACATTGATCGTGTCATTGCCTGCAGTTCCAGTTACTGCCAGCGTGTCTGTACCGGTACCCCCGTCGATCGTATCCACTCCACTGCCGACTGTGTAACGGATCGTATCGTTACCGTCGCCACCGGAGATGATATCGTTGCCGGAGCCCGCGATCAGCGTATCGTTTCCAAGTCCGCCGATCAGAGTGTCGTTGCCGCCTTGACCCGAAATGACGTCGTTGCCCGCGCCACCATCGAGCACGTTGTTACCGTTATCTCCCGTGAGCGTGTCATGTCCTGATCCGCCTGTGACGTTCTCCACGCCGGAGATCGTTTCAAAACCCGTTGCTGTCGACGCCGACAGATTGACCGTCACATTCGAAGCCGTTCCGGCATAGCTCAGAGTGTCTGAATTGCTGCCACCAAGATTCAGATAGACATTTTCGACGCCGGCGACAGTGCCGCCTTCGAGCCCGGTAATGCTGCCGCCTGACACAACGACGTGGATCGTGTCAGCGCTAGCCGTTCCTCCGATAAAGAGGCTATCAGTGCCCGCACCGCCGTTGATGACGTCTGCTCCATCGCCAACTGTATATAGGAACAGATCATTGCCTGCTCCGCCCTGGAGATTGTCGTTGCCGCTTCCGCCGACAAGGATGTCACTGCCGCCGAGACCGAGCAGCGTATCGTTGCCACTCGTGCCCATAAGCAGATCGGGGCCCGATGTTCCGGTGATGGTGACGCCCGAATTGGTGTTCAGGGTTGCCGTGTCGCCGATCCCGTTTGCGCTGTTGCCGGCGATATCCGTCAATGCGATAGACGCAGTTATCGCCCCATCGTGCAGCGGTGTCAGATCGACGGTATGTGAGCCATTGCCCAACCCTGCCGCCGTGACTGTTCCTCCGCCGCTGCTTGTGAATGTGACGCTTGCGGTCGCGTCGGAATCGACGCCTGCGATCGTATAAGCGACGGAGCTTTCGCCGGCTGCATTGATCATAGATGGTGTGATATCGATCGTTGCCGTCGCTCCGGAGTCCGCCGTCGTATCGATCGTGACTGCTTGGTTCGTGGTGTTTCCGATATTGCCGGCGCTGTCCATGACGCGGGCCTGGTAGCTGAAGCTCGTGCTGTGGACTGCAGGGTCGATATAGCTCCAATGCGTCGCATCGGTCGGCGAGACATCGACCCAGGTGGTGCCGTTGGTGCTGACCTGCACCTTCTCGCCGCTGCCGAGCGAGCCATTGGTGCCAGACACTGTCAGCGTGGTATCGTTGGTCATGAAATCCGTCGGGGATACGCCGCTATCGGTGGAGATCGCGGTGATCGCCACTGCCGCCGCAGGCGCCGTGATGTCGACCGTGTAGGTCTTGCTCGCCATCGCCGTGGCGGTGTTGCCGGCCACGTCGGTGGTGCTGACGCTGGCATCGACGGTGTGGTCGGCATCGGCTGCGAGATCGCTACCCGCGACGTTGATGCTGAAGCCGCCGGCGCTGACCGCGCCGGTGTAGGCGTGGCCGTTAACCGTCAGGGTGACGGTGTCGCCGCTGTGCACGTCGCCGCCGACCGTGCCGGTGACTGCCACCGTGCTGCCGGCCTCCGCTGCATTGAGAGTGTTGTCCGCGGTGACATTGTTCACCGTCAGGCTCGCGGTCGCCGTGGTATCGACCGCATAGGTCTTGCTCGCCATCGCCGTGGCGGTGTTGCCGGCCACGTCGATGGTGCTGACGCTGGCGTCGACGGTGTGGTCGGCATCGGCCGCGAGATCGCTGCCCGCGACGTTGATGCTGAAGCCGCCGGCGCTGACCGCGCCGGTGTAGGCGTGGCCATTAACCGTCAGGGTGACGGTGTCGCCGCTGTGCACGTCGCCGCCGATCGTGCCGGTGACCGCCACCGAGCTGCCGGCCTCCGCCGCATTGAGAGTGTTGTCCGCGGTGACATTGTTTACCGTCAGGCTCGCCGCCACGGAGGTGTCGAGTGTGAAGCCGAGGCTGGCATTGGCGCTGTTGCCGGCGGTGTCGGTGTCGGTCACCAGCACGGTGTGGGCACCGTCCGCGGTCGGGGCGGTGTAGCTCGCCGATGCCAAGCCGCCGTCGATCGAGAAGCTGCGGGTGACGTCGGCGGCGGCCGGGCTGAAGGTCAGCGCGGCGTCCTGGGTAATGCCATCATTCGACGAGCTGCCGGTGTCGTGGCTCAGTGCCGCGGTCGGGGCGGCAATGCTGTTGTCCAGCGTGAAGCTGAGGCTGGCATTGGCGCTGTTGCCGGCGGTGTCAGTGTCGGTCACCAGCACGGTGTGGGCACCATCCGCGGTCGGGGCGGTATAGCTCGCCGAGGATGGCCCGCCATCGATCGAGAAGCTGCGGGTGACATCGGCGGCCGCCGCGCTGAAGGTCAGTGAACCGTCTTGGGTGATGTGGTCGCTGCCCGAGCTGCCGGTGTCGTGGCTCAGCGCGGCCGTCGGGGTCGCAATCGTAGTGGCGAGCGCATAGGCCTTGGCCGTCGTCGCCGTGGTGGTGTTGCCGGCCACGTCGGTGGTGCTGACGCTGGCATCGACGGTGTGGTCGGCATCGGCTGCGAGATCGCTGCCCGCGACGTTGATGCTGAAGCCACCGGCGTTGACCGCGCCGGTGTAGGCGTGGCCGTTAACCGTCAGGGTGACGGTGTCGCCGCTGTGCACGTCGCCGCCGATCGTGCCGGTGACCGCCACCGTGCTGCCGGCCTCCGCCGCATTGAGAGTGTTGTCCGCGGTGACATTGTTTACCGTCAGGCTCGCCGCCACGGAGGTGTCGAGTGTGAAGCCGATGCTGGCATTGGCGCTGTTGCCGGCGGTGTCGGTATCGGTCACCAACACCGTGTGGGCACCGTCTGCGGTCGGGGCGGTATAGCTCGCCGAGGACAAGCCGCCATCGACCGTGAAGCTGCGGGTGACGTCGGCGGCGACCGGGCTGAAGGTCAGTGAACCGTCCTGGGTGATGTTGTCGCTGCCCGAGCTGCCGGTGTCGTGGCTCAATGCCAC
>JAQGKA010000319.1 GCA_028290355.1 Tardiphaga sp.
GCATCACCACCAGACTCGCTCAAAAGCGCATTCAACCCGCGCACATCATCGCATGGTCTTTCTGGCGCAGAGCTCACCAGGCTGCCGCTCAACGCGCTCACTTCAAAAAAAGACAACTGTAATGCTAGATCGGCTATCGCACCGTGCGCGGCCAGACCGAGCCGCGCACCCGGGTACGCAAGCTGTACCAGGTCGACCTCTGGGAAATTTCCATCGTCACCTTTCCGTTGCTCAACGGCGCCCGCGTCGCTGCGGTGAAGGAAGCGCCGCAATCACGGCTGCGCGCCCGGGCCGAGCAGGAATGGCAGGCGGTGCAACAGGACATGCAAAACCTTGACTTGAACGGCGCCGCGGATGCACCGGCGCCGTTTATCCGGCGCGGCGGCGCAGAGCACGTTGCCCTGCGCGGCCGCGCCGATCGCAAACGCGCGCTGCAAGGCGTGGCGGCGCGAGCGGAGGCGCGGTGATGTCGAAGTATCAAGACATTTATGACGCGCATCAGCGTGCCCGCTTCATGCGCCCGGACGCAGCGCGCTTCATGCGGCCCGATGCGGCGCGCTACATCCGCCCCGACGTGGCGCGCTTTCTCAAGCCCGGCACCAATCCGGCGGACGTGTTTCCGGCGCTCGACCGCAAATACAGCCCGAACCAACGGCGCATTCCCGCGGGAAGGCCGGGTGGCGGGCGATGAACGGAGGAGGAGGAGAATGGGGCGGAGGGAGTGTTAGTTTAGACCATTGGTCCAAATCGAGGCGAGAAGTTCGCGCCACCCGCCGACGAAATCCGCACGTTGTCGCGGGCTCCACACAGGCGTATCCTTCAACGAAATCGCAATTGCCCGCATGGCGAGGCGACACATGACTGGCGCGATCGGCAATAGCGCCCCACGTTTCAGAATAGTGTACGGCACAGTGAATTCAGTGGTCCCGAAATGATAGCCGGAAGCGCAGGCGGGAGATTGAGATGGATGATCGAACCGTGCGGGTGGCGCTGGAGCGCCATTGGGATGCGTCGGACGCGAGCGATTTCAAGGTCGAACATGAAATCTACCGCGAGGATGCCGTGCTTGATTATCCGCAATCGGGCGAGCGGATCCGTGGCCGGCACAACATTCAGGAGAGCCGATGCGTCCAGCCAAACAAGAAGCGTTTTACGGTCCGGCGAATGATCGGCAGCGGCGATCTCTGGGTCACTGAATTCGTACTGACCTATGACGGCATACCATCTTACGCGGTGAGCATCATGGAATTCCGCGAAGGACTGGTGGTCCACGAGACGCAATATTTCGCCGATCGGTTTGACCCTGGACCCTCGCGTGCGCACCTGGTTGAGCGAGGAGGCGAAATCACGTCATTGCGTTTCGCATCTGGCCCTGCTTGGAGGCTTTGCCGTCGGCTGGAAGAAACGTGCCAGAACCGAGGCCGAGAAGGAAGCCGGAGAAGCGATGCTCACCCTCATGCGCCTTGGATGGGGCCAGGAAAATCCGGCGTTCAGACAAATGTTCACATCGCAATTCATTCCGGGCGCCAACAAGGACCAGGCCGACTGGTTCAATGAGCTTCAACGAATATCGAGCTCGCCCGGCGACGCGGCGCGCAATCTTCTGGCGAATGGCGAGGTCGACGTGAGTTCGCTGCTATCGCAGGTCAGGGTGCCGACGCTCGTGATGCATGCCCGCCAGGATTCGAGGGTGCCCTTTGAGTCGGGCCGGCGCCTGGCCGCGGGCATCCCGGGCGCTCGCTTCGTTCCGCTTGAAAGCCGAAACCATGTGATGTTGGAAGGCGAGCCCGCATTGGCGCGCTTTCTTGAAGAGCTTCGATCATTTCTCGATTCGGATGTCGGGTAACTCAAGCGAACGAGCAATATTGAAAGTTCAGAAGAACTGACGACAGCGTTCTACAAATTCGCCTCGGGTGCTCGGCATATCGCCGTCATCACTTCCCCCATACAACGATTGCCATTTGACAATGGTCCGAACCGGCGCATTGATACCGGCATTCCCCGGCAGCGGGTGGTCGCCCGTTAGAATTGGGGGCATCCCAGGGAGGCATCAATGAAACTTCATTTGAAAGCAACCGCGGCGGTGTTGACGCTGGCCGCTTGGCCGGCTGTTGCGCAACCGGCGCCGCCGGCGCCAAACGCACTCGAAACATTAGGTGCGATGCACCACACGGGCAGCACGGCCGATTGGCCGGAGATCCCGCAGACCGGCGCGAAAGCCGATCAGGTCAAACAGAACCTGACCAAGATCAAGCTTCCGGCAGGCTTTCACATCTCGCTCTACGCGCTCGTGCCGGACGCTCGCCATATCGCGGTCGGCCCGCAGGGCGTTGCGACATTCGTGGGCACGCGCAAGTCGAAATTTTGGGTAGTGACCGACCGCGCGCGCGGCGGCATCGGCGACGAGGTGAAGGAATTCGCTCCGACCCTGCCGAAGAAGATACCCAATGGCGGGTGCTTCTCGAAGGACGGCTTCCTTTACATCCCCGAGCAGAATCGGGTGCTGGAATATCCGGCGGCCGAATTCTTCTATGAGAGCGCGGACGTTGTTGCGGGTGTCGTCGTTCCCGAAGGCGAACTGATCCCCAAGTCCGAGGAGAGCTATAACCACACGGCGCGCACATGCCGGATCGGCCCGGACAACAAGCTCTATATTCAGTTGGGTCAGCCCTACAACGTTCCGGCAAAAGAGAAGTTCGACATGTACCGCAAGCTCGGTATCGGCGGGATCATCCGCATGGACCGTGACGGCAAGAACCGCGAGGTCTATGCGGTTGGACTGCGCAACCCGGTCGGCATGGATTTCCACCCCAAGGACAAGTCGCTCTGGACCAACGACAATCAGGTCGATGGCATGGGCGACGACCAACCCCCCGGCGAAATGAACCGCATCGCCAATGCCGGTCAGGATTTCGGCTTTCCCTGGTATGGCGGCGGTCGTACGCGCACCGTCGAATACAAGAACGATACCCCGCCCGCCAATGTGGTTTTCCCTGAAGTGGAGCAGGCCGCTCATGCGGCAGACCTCGGTCTGATGTTCTACACCGGCAGCATGTTTCCGAAGAAATATCAGGGCGCGATCTTCTCGGCCCAGCACGGTTCATGGAATCGAACCGTGCCGGTCGGCGCGCGTGTGATGGTGACGTTCCTCAAGGACGACGGCCATGCCGCAGGGAAGTCCGAGCCGTTTGCCGAGGGGTGGAACGAGAATGGCTATTACCTCGGTCGCCCCGTCGACGTGGCGCAGTTGCCGGATGGTTCGCTGCTGGTCTCGGACGATCTCGTCGGAGCGCTCTATCGCATCTGGTACGACGGCAAGTAATATCTCGATCCAAGATGATGGCCCCCTGCCGCGGCGCCATCATGCCTTCCATGGCGCAAGATCCCTGAGGGGGTAGGATGATTTTTGCATATCCCAAAGCGGCACGGCTGGCCGTCCACCTGTTTGCGTCAGCCTGTCTTCTCGTAGCCGGCGGCAGCGCGTGCAGTGCCGGCGACGTAAAGGCTGGTCGCACCAAGGCTCTGATGTGCCAGGCATGTCACGGCCTCGACGGGCTTTCAAAGGCCCCGGATGCACCAAACATCGCCGCGCAAATCGAGCCATACGTCGTCGCGCAACTGCAAGCGTACAAATCCGGTGTCCGAAAGAACGACGCGATGTCGGTGGTCGCTTCATCCTTGTCCGACACGGACATCGAAGATCTTGCAGCTTATTTTTCGGCAATCGAGATCAATGTCGTCAAGATGCCGGGTGGATAGCCATGACCGGGGTACACTGACGTTCGACCCGACTGCGGGGCGTATACGCGTCGGCCGGGCAAGTGTCTCTGGAGCTCCGAGAATATTAGCTGCTGGTACTTTTCGGACCTGACACCCTCGCGCAACGAGGTCTCAGACATGCCGCATTCGGCCCGCGACTTCCGTTTTGACCCAACCCGGTCATTGGCGAGTGCGCGATACCTCACGGAAACCTGAATTCCGGCCGATTTTCGTATTGATTGTGACGGTGCCGGTGAGACAATGCCGGTTGCCTGGTCGGATGATGTGTGCGTTTCGCGTGCGACTGATTTTGGACGAGTACGTCGCGCGCGCCGCGCTGGCATCGATTTGAACAGCTTAACTTCATGTGCAAATCGCAGCGGAGGAATGAGCATGACGAAAATTGCATCCTTGCTGATGGCGATCGTTGCGGCAGGGCTCGCCGTCCTGGGCGGCAGGGCCATTTCCGCGCAGGACAAGTACACGGTGCAGGTGCCGAACGGTCTCGCGTTCTCCGACTTCAGGGGCTACGAAGACTGGCAGGTTGTCTCCATCGCCCAGACCGACGAAGTGCTCAAGGTGATCGTTGCCAATCCCGCAATGATCGCGGCGTACAAGGCCGGCATTCCCGGCAACGGCGGGAAATTCCCCGACGGGTCGAGGATTGCCAAGATCCAGTGGACGCCGAAAAAGAGTACGGAGGCCCCGTTCTCCGTGAATGTGCCGGACACCCTGAAAGACCTTTTCTTCATCGAAAAGGATGACGCGAGATTTCCGGCCAGCGGCGGATGGGGATACGCCTTGTTCAACTATAGCGCGGCGTCCGACAGCTTCACGCCGGACGGGAGCGGCACCGATTGCGGGCATGTCTGCCATAAGGCCGTGGCCACAAAGGATTACATTTTTCACCCCTACCAAAAGCGGTGAACGGGCCGGGGATTGCGCCGCCAGCCCGGCACGAACCGATTGACGTGGGGAAGCGGTACCGGAGGCCAAGATCACGCGGCTCAACGAGAAGATTGCAACGCTGCGCCAGGAGATACAGCGCCTGAACGCTCTGAGCGTTCAGATGATGCAGACCGAAGACAAGCAAATCTCGCTGACCGATCCCGATGCACGCTCGATGGCCACAAGTGGTCGAGGCAGCGGAATGGTCGGTTACAATGTGCAAAGTGCCGTGGACACCAAGCATCATCTCATTGTTGCCCATGAGGTGACCAACGTTGGGTCTGACCGAAGCCAGCTATCTCGCATGTCCGAACGGGCGCGAGCCGCGATTGGTTCTGAGGCCATCGAGGCTGTTGCCGATCGCGGGTACTATAGCGGCGGGGAAATTGTGGCCTGCGAGCAAGCCGGCATCACGGTCTATCTGCCGAAGCCGATGACTTCGGGGCTCTACGCCAAAGGGCGCTTCGGCAAGCAGGACTTTGTCTATGTCGCCGCAGACGATGCTTACCTTTGCCCTGCGGGTGAACAGTTGCCCTATCGCTACACCAACGAAGAGGACGGCAAGACACTGCGTCGCTATTGGACCACCGCCTGCCAAGGTTGCGCACTGAAGAGCCAGTGCACAAGAGGCAAAGAGCGGCGGATTTCACGATGGGAGCACGAAGCCGTCCTTGAGGCCGTGCAAGCACGGCTCGATCAGAACCCGGGCAGGATGCGCGTGCGCCGCCAGACTGTGGAGCATCCCTTCGGCACGATAAAGTCGTGGATGGGAGCGACGCACTTCCAGATGAAAACGCTCCAGCATGTCAGCACCGAAATGGCGCTGCACGTCCTGGCCTACAACATGAAGCGGGTGATGCGCATTCTGGGCGTCGGCGGATTGATGGAAGCGATCCGCGCGTGAGACGGGCCGCGCGCCCAACTGGCGCGCCTGTCCAACCATAACCGT
>JAQGKA010000329.1 GCA_028290355.1 Tardiphaga sp.
CAAGCACCTTGGAGCACATCATGACTTCTATCTCGGCTGCGTCCAGCAGCACGTACCAATCGCCGCTTCAAAAGCTGCAGCAGGAGCTGCAGGCCGAAATCACGTCAGGAAAGATTTCCACCGGTGACCAGGATGCGTTGTCGTCCGCACTCACCGATATCGACTCGTCGCTGCAGAGCGACCGGTCGAGCCAGACCAGCACCTCGAAGTCGTCGCCGACAGACCTGAAATCGAAGATCGATGATCTGATTTCCAGCGAAGTCTCCAGCGGCAAGCTCACCGCCGATCAGGCCACCGAATTGCAGGGCGTGTTCAAGGCCGCCTTTGCCGATGGCGGTGCTGGCGGTCCTGGCGGCGCCGGTGGCGTGAAAGGCCATCACGGCGGTCAAGGGGGTCCACCGCCATCGGACAGCACCACGTCGGCGGATGGTGCTTCATCCACCGACAGCACGGACTCATCGACCAGCACCAACGACATCCTGCAGAAGTTCCTCACCTCGCTGCAGGAATCGCTTTCGGCATCGTCCTCGACCTCGTACAGCGCCAGCGGCACCGCCGCGACCGCTTCCAGTACCAGCGGCTCGTTCGCGGCGCTGCTGATCGACTATCAGACGTAATTACCCCGCAACGCCCACACCCCTCAGCCACCATCCTTCCCTGAACGAGAGGGATGGTGGATTTTCCGTACCGAATGTTCCGGTTGTACTTGTTGCGTTGCGGCTTGCGGCGAGTTCCGCGCAGATTCTGCCCGGGAACCGGAACGCAGTCTGAATTGCAGCGTTTCCTCCATGCATCCCTATGCACAGGAGGAACATATGCTGAAGAAATATATGACGGCTGGTCTGTTGGGCTCCGCCATGCTGGCGTCGGCCGCGTTCGCGCAGAGTCCCGCAACAACGACGACAGCCCCCGCAGCGGCTCCCGTGACCGCCTCGGACTCCGCCTATAACGGCAACTGGCGTGCGTCGAAGGTCGTCGGCCTCAGCGTCTACAATGACGCTAATGAAGCCCTTGGCTCGATCAACGATCTGCTGACCGACAAGGCGGGGAATATCAAGGCCGTGGTGATCGGCGTTGGCGGCTTCCTCGGCGTCGGCGAACATCTCGTCGCGGTGTCCTATGACAAGATCAAGTTCGTCAACGAGCCGGTCGTGACCACCTCGGCGGCGGCCGGCGGCGCGGGTACGCGTCCGCTTCCACCAAGCGGCATGACCACCGGTGCGGCGCCCGCAGCGCCTGCGGCCGCGAAGCCTAATCCCTGGTATCCGGACCACGCGGTGCTCGGCGCCACCAAGGATCAGCTGAAGGCGATGCCCGAGTTCAAGTATTCGATGAACTAAGCAGCGTCGCATCGTCCACCAAGTAACAAAACGAGCGCGTCCGGTTTACCCGGGCGCGCTCGTTCGTGGTGGTTTGTAGGGTGGGCAAAGGCGCTCTTCGCGCCGTGCCCACCACTTGGTACGCGCGATGGTGGGCACGCTTCGCTTTGCCCACCCGACGAAGGCAGCGCGTCTCGCCTTACGACTTGCCCTTCACCAGCGGACAGCCACCCTTGTCGAGTGGGCGGAATGCCTCGTCGCCGGATACCTCGGCCAGCATCTTGTAGAGGTCCCATTCGCCCTTGGATTCCCCGGGCTTCTTGACCTCGAACAGGTACATCTCGTGGACCATGCGGCCGTCTTCGCGAATCTTGCCTTCCTTGGCAAAGAAGTCGTGGATCGGTGTCGCCTTCATCTGCGCCATCACCTTCGGCGCCTCGTCGGTGCCGGTGGCGTCGATCGCCTTCAGGTAATGCATCGTCGCGGAATACAGCCCGGCCTGGATCATGGTCGGCATGTGCCCGACCTTCTCGTTGAAACGCTTCGAGAACGCGCGGGTGCCGTCATTCATGTCCCAGTAGAACGCGTCGGTGGCGATCAGGCCCTGGGCCTCCTGGATGCCCAGCGAATGGGTATCGGTGATCTCCTGCAGCAGCGCGATCATCTTCTGGCCGCCCTTGAGGATGCCGAATTCCGCGGCCTGCTTCAGCGCGTTGGTGGTGTCGCCGCCGGCATTGGCGAGCGCGATCACCTTGGCCTTGGAGGCCTGCGCCTGCAGCAGGAAGGAGGAGAAGTCCGACGAGTTCAAGGGATGCCGGACCGCGCCGACCACCTTGCCGCCGGTCTCCTTGACGACGTTGGAGGCATCGCGCTCCAGCGCCGCGCCGAACGCATAGTCGGCGGTGATGAAGAACCAGGTGTCCTCGCCGCGCTTCACCAACGCTCTGCCGGCGACGTTGGACAGCGCATAGGTGTCGTAGGTCCAGTGTATGGTGTTGGGCGAGCAGGCGACGCCGGTGATGTCGGAACTGCCGCCGCCGGAATTGATGTTGATCCTGTTCTTCTCGCGCGTCAGCGCCGAGACCGGCAAGGCGACGGAGGAGGTCGGCACGTCGAAGATCGCATCGACCTTGTCATTGTCATACCAGTTGCGGGCGATGCCGACGCCGACGTCGGGCTTGTTCTGGTGGTCGGCCGAGATCACGACGATCGGCTTGCCCTTGACCTTGCCGCCATAGTCGGCGACTGCCATTTCGGTGGCGACCACCGAGCCCTTGCCGGTGGAGTCCGCATAGAGGCTGGACATGTCGGTGAGGACGCCGATCTTGACCACGTCGTCGGAAATCTGGGCGCGGGCTGCGGTGGCGGTGAAGGCCATGGCCAGGACGGCCGCAATACTGGCGGTGGTCGTCTTCATGCGTGTTTCTCCCTGTCGGTGTCGCTGCTTGTGCAGTCTGTCTGCCATCCTGCGCGCAATCATTTTGGCGGGCAAGGCGGAAGGTTGGGCAGGGGAGGGGGAGCACACGCGCCTTTCTTCCCTCTCCCCTTGTGGGCGAGGGTGGATCGAA
>JAQGKA010000383.1 GCA_028290355.1 Tardiphaga sp.
CCTGAACGGCCCGGATGCCGCCAAAACTCTTGACGATGTGGTGGGCGGATAGCACCGCGCCGTCGACGTGAGATTGCGGCCGCAGGAATTCCGGCAGCGGCAGCACGTCGATCCGCCGCGCCGACATTGCGGCATCTTCGACGGTCTTCTTGCGGAACGGAGCGATCAGCCGCTCGCCGACCCCGACCAGACCCGTTGGCGAAAACACGATGAAGCCGACGAATACGAGGCCGAACCAGAACAGCCAGTTCTCGGTATAGATGCCCAAAAATTCACGGAACAGGATGAAGAACAGCGCGCCGAGCGCGGGACCCAAAAAGCTGCGCATGCCGCCGATCACCACCATCGCCAGCAGATCGCCGGAGAACGCCACCGAGATCGGATCCGCAGAGGTCATACGGTTCTTGTACAACAGCAGAATGCCTGCGAGGCCGGTGATCGTGGCGGACAGCACGAACGCCGCCAGCTTGTAGCGGTTGGTCGGATAGCCGAGAAAGCGCGCGCGCTGCTCGTTCTCGCGGATCGCCACCAGCACGCTGCCGACCGACGAGCGATGAAATTGCCACAACAGTGCCAGCACCGCAAAGGCGATCAACGCCACGAACCAGTAATATATCGTCTGCGATTCCAGATCGAAGCCGAGCAGTGCCGGGCGGGTGATGCCGCCGAGCCCGTTCTCGCCACCGGTGACATCGGTCCAGCGAAACGAGACGCTGTAGAGCATTGCCGCCAGCGCCAATGTCAGCAGCGAAAAATACACCCCGCGACGGCGCAGGATCAGATAGCCGAATGCAGCGGCGATGATGGCGACGATGACAAGGCCGAGAAGGGTCGGGCCGAAGAATGAACCCGGCATCAAGTCGCGCTGCAGCAAGGCCGCCGCATAGGCGGCCAACCCGAACCATGCGCCATGGCCGAACGAGACCAGCCCGGTATGCCCGACCAGAATATTCAACGCCATGCAGGCCAGCGCGTAAATAACGACTTCTGTCGCCGACGTCATGGTCAGGCCAAGCGCGAGCAACACCGGCGGCAACACCAGCAGTCCGAGTGCCGCGAGCAGCAGCGGAATTGGCCAACGCTTCCACATCACCGGCGCCTCACTCGAACCGCATGATGCGTTCGCCGAACAGGCCGCGCGGCCGGAACAGCAGCACCAGAAGCATCAGCAGATAGATCGCCGCGGTGGAGGCCGCGGAATAGCCGACGCCGACCATCACGCCTTTGACCAGGCCGACCAGCAGCGCGGCAATCACCACACCCCAGAACGATCCGAGCCCGCCGATCACCACCACGACAAACGCCGGCGTGATGATCTCCTGCCCCATCGCCGGATGGATCGAATAGATCGGCGCCAGCAATACGCCGGCCAACCCGGCGAGCCCGATACCCAGCGCCGCGACAGCCGACATGTAAGGCTGCAGGGAAATCCCGAGCGCACCAACCATGTCCGGATTCTGCACGCCGGCTCGAACCACGCGACCGAACGAGGTTTTCTGCAGCAGCAGCCAAAGTCCCGCGATGCAGGCCGCGGCGACGCCAAGCAGCACCACGCGGTAGAAGGAATAGATGAAACCGCCGACCGCGACCTGACCGCGCAACGCCGGCGGAATAGAGTAGGACAGCGGCGGGGCACCGAAGATCATCCGCAGCGCCTGCTCCGCCACCATTGCAAGGCCGAACGTCAACAGGAGCGAGAGGATCGGGTCGGCGCGATAAAAACGCCGGAACAGCACGCGTTCGATCACGACGCCGAGCAGCGCCACCACAACAGGTGCCGCGACAAACGCGCCGCCGAAGCCGAGATAGGGCGAGATCACCAGCGTGAGATAGGCGCCGATCGCATAGAACGCGCCATGCGCCAGATTGACGATGCCGCCGAGCGAGAAGATCAGCGACAGGCCGAGCGCGATCAGCAGGTAATAGACGCCGTCAAGCAGCCCGTTGAGGATTTGCTGCGCTAACAGGATGGAAGACATGGCTTTAGCCCTCTGCCAGGACGACGCGCGTCGCGGCCGAATGGGAAAATGAAAGCACCGGGCGTCGGCATTCCCCGCACAAGCAGAGGAACGCCGACGTCATGCGGTTACGACGGAAAGGTGCAGCTGTTCTCTTCCTTGGTCGCGGCTATCACTTCCAGCGGCTCATCGGGGCCCGGCACCGCCGGGCTCGATGAGAAGATGTCCCACTGGTTCTTGATCTTGTCGGCAGGCAGCGCGGTCACCGCATACATTTCGTGCATCAGCTGATGATCCGTCGCGCGGAAATAGCCGGGCCGCGTTTTCAGGAGATCGAACTTGGCGCCCTTCTCGAAATGCTCGATGATCTTCGGCGACTCCGTGGATTTCAACTCGTTGATGCTCTGCGCCACGATCTTGGTGGCGATATAATCGCCCCAGGCCTGGTTCTCCGGCGGCTTGGAATATTTTTTGGTGAAGGCTGCGACGAACGCCTTGCTGCCTGGCGTGTCGAGCAGATGATGCCACACCACCGGCCAGGTGCCGACGAAATTGCCCTTGCCCGCCGCCCAGGCCAGCGCGGTGTCAAAACCGAAACCGCCGACCGGAAAGGTCAGGCCGAATTCGGCATATTGCTTGAGGAAGTTGGTAATCTGGTTGCCGGCGAGATTGATCACCACGAGATCGGGCTTGGCCTCGCGAATTTTCAGCAGATAAGCTGAGAAGTCGGTGGCATCGGTCGGCACCAGATCGTCGCCGGCGAATTGCCCGCCATTGGCTTCCATGAAGCGCTTCGAGACTTTCAGCAGATCGTGACCGAAGGCGTAGTCCGCTGTCAGCGAGTACCACTTCTTGCCCTTGACCAGACCGTCACGCAGGAATGAACGGCCGACCGTTTTCACATACATCGAGTTCTGCGACTCGACGTGGAACATGTAGCGCTGGCAGTCCTTGCCGCGTAGCGCATCGGAGTTTCCGCCGGTATTGATGAACAGCGTCTTGTTGCGCGAGGCGACCTGCGCGATCGTCAGACATGACGCCGAGGAAATCTCGCCGATGATGCAGGCGACCTTGTCGCGCTCGATCATGCGCTCCGCCTTGGTCGAGGCGGTCTGCGGATTGACCGAGTCCTCTTTCAGCAGCTCGACCTTGCGTCCCATCAGGCCACCGGCAGCGTTGATCTCCTCCACCGCCAGATCGATCGCCATCACGCCATACTCGCCGAGCGGACCGAGAAAGCCGGTGCGAGGCGTCAGATGGCCGATGCGGATCACATCTGAGCCCTGCGCGCGCAAGATCGATGGCGCGGAAATCCCCGACGCCAGCGCGATACCGCCCGCGGTCTTCAACAAACTGCGGCGCGTGAATTGATGATCGTTCGACATCAGCTTCGTCTCCCTGATACGGCCGCGCGGCGCGGCTGTTTCCCCTTCGGCGGGCGCTGCGCTCTTCTTGTGAGAGCGCTTTGATCGCTTGCCGTGATCTGTGATCACAGTTAGACTTGCAAAAGACAGGGGACTTGTCGAGTCCCCACCTGCAATTTTGATCTTCCTCCGGGAGACCTGCTTTGAATTTACCTGCTGCGCTCACCCTTGTGGAGCCGCTTGATCGCCAGACGTTGGGCGAGCGCGCTTATGCGCAACTGGCCGATCTGTTGATTTCCGGACGGCTCGCCCCAGGTGAAAAACTGTCATTGCGGGCGGCAGCGGATGTGCTCGGCGTATCGATCATGCCGGTGCGCGAGGCCGTATCGCGCCTCGTGGCCGACAAAGCCCTGGAAGTCGCGGCCAACCGCGCAGTGCGCGTCCCCATGATGTCATCCGCGCAATTTCGCGACCTCACCAAGGTTCGCATTGCCATCGAGGGCCACGCAGCGGCAGAAGCCGCACGCCACCGGCAGGACGACAATCTTGCGTCGATCGCCGCGGCCGAAGCCGCGATGCGCGCGGAAAGCGAATTGGCGAGACCGGATCTGGCGCGTGCCGTCGAACTCAACAAGACGTTTCATTTCGCGGTCTACGAGGCCGCACAGTCACCGATCCTGGTCGAAATCATCCGCACACTCTGGCTAAAGGCCGGGCCTGTGATCAATCTCGATCTGCGCGGCAACCCAGACCGCCTGGCCAAGGGCGAAGCGATCCGATTCCATGCCGACGTGCGCAAGGCGATCGCCGCAGGCGACGCCGCATCGGCAAAAGCAGGTATCGCCGCTGACATCACCGGCGCCGCGGACTTCATCCTGTCTCGCGGAGGCCTCTCCGCCTGATCTTCACAGAACCTCCCGGAGTCATCATGGATCTCGATATCAAGGGTCTGCGCGTCATCGTCACCGCGGGCGCGAACGGAATCGGCCTCGCCATCGCGCGTGCCTTCGCCGACGAAGGCGCCAGAGTTCACGTCTGCGATGTGGACACAGCGGCGCTTTCCGCACTGGCATCCGATCACCCGACGATCACGCAGACACACTGCGATGTCGCCGACCGCTCAGCTGTCCAGAACCTGTTTGCTGAAGCCACGGAAAAACTCGGCGGACTCGACGTGCTCGTTAACAACGCCGGGATTGCCGGACCCACCGCCAAAGTAGAGGAGATGCATCCAGAGGACTGGGACCGCTGTCTGGACATCTGCCTGACTGGCCAGTTCAATTGCACGCGCCTGGCGGTACCGCTCTTGCGACTGAGTCCAAATGCCTCGATCGTCAATCTCTCGTCGGCCGCAGGGCGCGTCGGCTTTGCCATGCGCACCCCGTATGCCGCGGCGAAATGGGGCGTCATCGGCTTCACAAAATCCCTCTCGATCGAGCTTGGGCCGGACAACATCCGCGTCAATGCTATTCTTCCGGGGCTCGTCGCGGGCGATCGCCAGAGACGCGTTCTGGAAGCCAAGGCGCAACAGCGTGGAATTTCCTTCGCAGATATGGAGAAGACAGCATTCTCCTACACATCGATCAAAGATTACGTCACGCCGGAACAGATTGCCGATCAGATCCTGTTCCTGTCTAGTCCGCGCGGGCGTACGATTTCGGGGCAGGCAATATCGATTTGTGGCGATACACAAATGTTAGGGTAGCGCTCAAGCCTCAATCACAGAGCAGCGCAACTACATTATCGATAAAAACCGGTCGGTTGCGATTTCCACACTATTTGCGACGCAACGACGTAAGCGGTCATTCGTTCTCGTGGCACGCACGGTGCGCAGTTGCCAAAAGTTCGGTCGACCCAGCTTTGAAGCCCGTGGCGCAACTTACCAAAATGTTATAACAGTCAGCGCAGATTTATCGAATCTGCAAGGCACTAAATGGATTTACGTCAACTTCGTACGTTTCGGTCTGTCGCGGAATTAGGAAGTCTCAGCAAAGCCTCCGATCGGCTGCGCGTCGCGCAGCCCGCGCTCAGCCGGCAGATCAAGCTGCTGGAGCATGAACTCAGGATTGAGCTGTTTACTCGCAACGGCCGCGGCATGGTGCTCACAAGTGCCGGACAACTGCTGTTGGACCGGACCACCGGCCTGGTCCGGCAGATCGAGCAGGTCCGCGACGACCTCCAATCAGTCGGGGGTAAACCGTCCGGCCGGGTCGTGCTGGGATTGGTGCCGACGGTAAGTTGCGTGCTCTCGGCCCGCTTCGCACGCCGCATCATCGAAACCTTGCCCGATGTTTCGCTTTTGATCGTTGAAAGCTACGGTGGTCATCTCGTCGAGTGGCTTCATCGCGGCGAAATGGATCTAGCCATCATCTACGGCCCGTCTGTCGACCTTCATCTCACGGTTGAGACGCTCGGCAGAGATGATGTGGTCGTAGTTGGGCCGCGCGGCAGCGGATTGAAGGAAAAAGGTGAAGTCGATATCGGATGGCTTGCCGAACAGAAACTCGTTCTTCCAAGCCATTCTCACGGCTTGCGCGCGCTGATCGAACGCGCCGCGGCACGCAAAAACCTGTCGCTCCAAGTCCTCATGGAGGCGGACTCCTTTCGAGTCCTCACAAGTATTGTCGAAGAAGGAATCGGGTTCACCCTGTTGCCGCCATCTGCCGTTCGTAACGAAGTCGCGGAAGGCCGGCTTGAGGCTGTTCCGATCTCAAGACCTGCGATCACGCGGGAGCTCATCCTCGCTTCCCCCGCAGATCGGCAGCCTTCAGTCGCCACGACGACGATATCCGCTCTGATACGGAAGGAAATCGAGAGCCTCTCCAACGAAGGACTTTGGAACATCCGAATGTCGGGAGGCGCCGAACCCGGCTCCTAGTCAGGACACCGCAAAACCAAGATGCTGCCGAAGCCGGTTCTTGACGAAAGTGCCGTCTCGCGGCGGCAATGCGCGCTCCGGATTGCCGGGCGCAATCTTGATCCGCGCGAAACGCGGCCCATTGCCGATGTTGTGCAGATGGGCACGGAACTCGACGACGCCCTTGAGGTCCGTAATCTGCGTGACGGAATCGAACCCCGCGCCCTCAGCGATGACTTCCAGTCGCGAGCCGAGCCCGGAATGGCTGAGCTGCATGCCCGTCTCGCCATAGTGGCCGTTGTCGAGAACGGCAATTGTCAAATTGAGGGGCTTCTTGACGGCGACCGTCAGCAGGCTGCCAAGACCCATCAATGCCTCGCCGTCACCGGTGATGACGACCACGGGCCGTTTCGGCTGAGCAAGTGCAAGTCCAAGCCCGACCATTGCCGCGCCTCCCATCGCGCCCCACAAATAGAAATTCCCGTCATGCTCACCTGCAGCAAAGACATCATATGACGGCGACCCCAAACCGGTCACGACCAGCAGGTTCTTTCGATCCATGAGAAGGGTCTTGACCGCTTCGCGGCGGTCCATCGTTCCAAACGTCGCAGCCATCACTTTTCTCCCACCCACTTCTTTCGTCCCAACATGCGCTGCGAGATCAGGACCGCAACCTGCTGGTCTCCGTCGAAAGCAAGATTGGCGGCTGCCGACACCACTTCCTCGGCCTCCTCCGGACTGTTAATTCGAAGCACCGTCACTCCCATCAGATCGAACGCACCTGGCGTCGCACTGCCCATCGGAATCTGCCAGGGATTGAATTCGGCCCATTCGCCGCGCATCGTGACGATCGTCAGCAACGGCAGCCGGCACGAATTCATCAAAGACAGCATGTTGACGCAATTACCGACCCCGCTCGACTGCATCAGCAGTACGGCGCGATCGCCGCCGAGCCAGGCACCGGCGCAGAGTGCAATGCCCTCTTCTTCGGTGGTCAAGACCGTTGTCTGAATTTCGGCATCCTCGTGCGACAGCGTAATCAAGCGCGAGTGTCCGGCGTCAGGCACGTAACATACCTGAGCCACCTCGAATTTTTTGAGGGTCTTGTAGATATCGAGCGGCCAGTCAGGGCTCGAAACCACGTTTTCTCCTGAGCCAGCAGCGTCCATCATACCCTCGCAAATCAGGCGCGCCCGCCGCCGCCCTTCGCGACAGGTATTGCACCGTTTTCCCCTGAGGACCTTCGCATATGCTTCAAGCTGTAATGCCGATCTTTTATAGGCCGGCATTCGACCCGTGGGCTACCAAGGCCTCTCAATGCAAAAACGGTATACCCGGTCTGCGCTTTGGCAAATTCAGCCCCCGCGGGAGGCCGCTTAGGGTGAAAACAGAAAACCCCCAATGGGAAATCCGGTGCCGGAGCCGGAGCCGGAGCCTCAATGAAAAACACAAGGTGTGAACGGGAATGACAGTCCAGGGAAATTTGATCGCCGGCGAGTGGGTCGGCGGATCGGCAGCGATGGACAATATCAACCCATCCGACACCAACGATATCATCGGGCAATTTGCGGTAGGTACGATCTCCGACGTAAGAAACGCGGTCGCCGCAGCCAGAGCGGCTGCGCCGGCATGGGCGCGTACGACCACCCAAATCAGATCCGACATTCTCTTTAAGGTCTCATCCGAGCTGCTGGACCGCCGCGACGAGCTTGGCGAGCTGCTGGCGCGCGAAGAAGGCAAAACCCGAGCGGAAGCGACGGGCGAAGTGACCCGCGCCGCGCAGATTTTTCGCTTCTTTGCCGGCGAGACCGTTCGCTATGGCGGCGAAAAGGTTGCTTCCGTGCGGCCTGGAATCGACGTCGAGATCACGCGCGAAGCAGTCGGGGTCGTCGGCGTGATCACGCCGTGGAATTTTCCGATTGCGATCCCGGCGTGGAAGATCGCGCCTGCGCTTGCCTACGGCAACACGATTGTATTCAAGCCTGCAGAGCTGACGCCCGCGAGCGGTCGCGCTCTTGCTGACATTATCCAGCGCGCCGGCACGCCGTCGGGCGTCTTCAACCTGGTGATGGGAACGGGACCGGTGGTCGGCCAGGCCCTCATCGACGGCGTCGATGCGATTACCTTCACCGGCTCGGTCGCAACCGGCCGGAAGGTCGTTCAATCCGCCGCGGCACGCATGATCCGCGTCCAGGCCGAAATGGGGGGCAAGAATCCCCTCGTCGTTCTCGACGACGCCGACTTCGAGACAGCTGTGGCGTGTGCCGTCGATGGCTCCTTCTATCAGACAGGGCAACGATGCACCGCATCAAGCCGGATTATCGTCACCGAGGGCATTCACGATCGCTTCGTCAAAGCTGTTTCCGAGCGGCTTGAAAAACTGAACATTGACCACAGCCTGAAGCCGACGACGCAAGTGGGGCCTGTCGTGGACCAGCGCCAGCTTGATCAGGATCTCAAATACATCGGGATCGGCGAACAAGAGGGCGCAAAGAAGTCGGTGGCCGGACAGTTGCTCAACCGCGAGACACCGGGCTTCTACCTGTCTCCGACCCTTTTTACGGAGACCACGAACGATATGCGCATCAACCGTGAAGAGATCTTCGGACCGGTCGCGTCGGTGATCCGGGTCAAGAACTACGACGAAGCGCTTCACGTTGCGAACGACACGGAGTTTGGACTGTCGGCCGGCATCATCACGACGTCGCAAAAGCATGCGCGCCATTTCCAGGCGAACATCCAGTCCGGCCTGACGATGGTCAATCTCGCGACGGCCGGGCTCGACTATCACGTCCCGTTTGGCGGCCGCAAAGGTTCAAGCTACGGACCTCGCGAACAGGGACGCTACGCCGCTGAGTTCTACACCATCGTGAAGACTTCCTACGTCGCCTGACGCAGCTATGATTCAAGGCGCGAACAATTCCAGGGCACGGCACAACGCCTTTGCCCTTAACAATAAAATGGAGAGACGCATGGAAAGAGTTGGGTTCATTGGACTTGGCCGGATGGGACGGCCGATGGCGTCCAATCTCTGTCGCAAGGGCTTCCGTCTGACGGTCAACGACATCAATCCCGAGGCTGTGGCTGAACTAGAGCTGCTTCAGGCAAGCAGCGCCGCAACCGTGGCGGAAGTCGCCCAGAAATCAGACATCATCGTCACCATGCTGCCGAATTCCTCCGTCGTGGAAGACGTCGTCAATCGTGCCGATGGCATCATTGCGAATGCCCAGCCAGGGTCTTTGATTCTGGACATGAGCACGATCGATCCGGGGACCACCGAACGCCTGGGAAAGGCTGCCGCAGCGAAAGGGCTTGGCTACGTCGATGCGCCGGTAGGCCGGCTGGCCAGCCATGCGGACCGCGGCGAATCGCTGTTTATGGTCGGCGGCTCGGTGAGGGATTTCGAGCGCGTGAAACCGCTACTCGAGGCGATGGGAAGCACGATCTACCATTGCGGCGATGTTGGGAGCGGCACCAAGACCAAGTTGGTGAATAATTTTCTTGCCGTGTCGTCCTGCCAGATGAATGCCGAGGCGCTGGCGCTCTCGCAGCGTTTCGGGCTCGACCTGGAGCGAACCCTCGACGTCCTGTACGGAACGACGGCGGTCAACGGACAGTTGAAGATCGCCTGGCCGACCAAGGTCCTGATCGGCGACATCGAGCCGGGATTTACCATCGATCTTGCCCACAAGGACCTGACGCTCATTATCGATTCGGCGAATGCGGTGAAGGTGCCCATGCCGATGGCTGCGGCTGCCCGGGAGGCCTTCAGCACGGCGCGCGCCCGCGGCTTCGGCGGCAAGGATTTCTCCGCGATGGTGGACGCCCTTTGTGACCTCGCCGACATCAAGAAGCCGAGGCTGGCAGCCAAATAGCAGCTGTTGCGACACACAGGTCGATACCTTCCAGCGAACCCCGGGGCCAAATCCGGGGTTTGTCATTTTTGAAGCCCTCAATGCCCTGCGTTCTTCCCGGCGCATTCACATGAGTGGATAGCAGCTATTGCTACTCGGCATTTTTCCGACCTCGCTAAAAAATGAACAAATGCGTCAAAGGGCTGTGCTGGCGGCTCGAAAAACAACACGTGGGAAGACACCAAGATGAACTTATCACGCCGCAGCCTTATGGTCGGATCGGTTGCCGTTGCCGCAGGTGCCCTTTCCCGCCCTGCATTTTCGCAGGTGCCGACCATCAAGATCGGCGTCCTTGCGGATTTTTCCGGCCTGTATACCGACCTGCTGGGACTGCCCGGCGTCGAGTGTGCAAAGCAGGCCGTTGAGGAATTCGCAGCCAGGGAAAAAGGCTTCAACGTCGAAGTCGTCTACGCCGATCATCAGAACAAGGCGGATGTCGGAGCGGCCATCGTGCGGCGCTGGTTAGACAATGACGGCGTCGACATGGTGATCGCCGGCCCGAACTCGTCGGTTGGCCTTGCCGCCTCGTTCGTCTGCAAAGAGCGCGACAAGGTCTGCCTGGGTGTTGCCGTGACCTCGACGGAGTTCACGGGAAAGCAGTGCACTCCGAACGCCATCAACTGGACGTACGACGGCTACATGTTTTCGAAGGCCGTCGCGCTCGAAACCGTAAAAGCCGGCGGCAAGAAGTGGTACTTTCTCTCGACCGACAATGCGTTCGGTGCTTCCTTGACCGAAGAAACCAGCAAGTTCGTCGAGCAGGCCGGCGGCAAGGTACTCGGGAACGCAAAGGTCCCCATCAGCGCTTCGGACTTCTCTTCGTTCTTACTGGCCGCGCAGGCCAGCGGAGCAGACGTCCTCGGTCTGTCGATCGGGGGATCCGATCTCGCAACCTGCCTCAAGCAGGGCGGCGAATTCGGCCTAACGAATAAGGTCAAGGTTGCCGCGCTGGTGACATTTCTCAACGACATCCATGCTGTCGGCCTCGACACGATGAAAGGCTTGCTGTTCTCCAACAGCTTCTACTGGGATCTGAATGATCGAACGCGGAGCTTTACAAAGCGGGTTGTGCCACGGATGGGCGGGACATATCCCGGCATGACCCACGCCGGCTGCTATGCGGTGACGCTGCACTACCTCAAGGCAGTCGCCGCGCTCGGACCCGCCGCCGCAAAGAAGAGCGGGGCCGCCACGGTTACAAAAATGAAGGAGCTTCCTTCGGATGACGATGCATTCGGGCCCGGCTCGATTCGCATCGACGGCCGTGCCGCCCTTCCAGCCTATCTCCTCGAAGTGAAAACCCAGGCGGAGAGCAAGGGACCGTGGGACTACTGCAAAGTGATCTCGACGGCGTCAGCCACGGAAGCCACCAAGCCGCTCGATCAGGTTGGGTGCTACCTGGTGAAAGCCTAGTTTTCGCAGGAGAGCCTACGGAACCCAAGGCGGAAGCGGTACAGAAAATTGCGCCGCTAGGCCGATGCAGATGGAACCAATAACCCCAACCTGAGTTAAGGCAAAAATCAGGGAGGGTTCCATGGACCGAATAACGCGCTGCAAGAAATGCGGAAAACAGATGCTGCCAGTCATCACGATCTCCGGCCGTACCGATCTACAATGTATCAGCTGCGACGACCCCGCGGTGAGATGGGCTGAAAGCCCAGCTACCGCCCCTGAGGAAAAGCAAATCGAACCCGCTTAAACAGCGTCTTTGGCGACTTTCAATGGCGACGCCTTGACGGTTTTGCTGGCCGGTTTGGCGGCGAATTCCATCGGCTCTTTCGTAAAAGGATTGATGCCGCTGCGAGCTTCCGTGGCTGGCTTGTTGACGACCGACATCTTCGCAAATCCGGGGATTACAAACTCACCGGATTCATTCAGTTCTTTATACCCGACGGTGGCCATGTGCTCGATGACGGCCCTTACGTCATTCTTGGACACTTGGCTTGCTTCTGAAATAGCATCGATCAATTGATTCTTCGTCATCTTGGCCATGGTGGCTCCTTGTGATTCGGTAGCGGACATTAGGAAATCCGGCCGCTATATCCAACCGCCCAGACGGAATTAAAGCGCTTGTTTAAGCGCGGATCTTGAAGATCCGCATTGCATACACTCATGAAAGGACGTTTTTGCAGAGCACAAGACAGGCGGCAGCGCGCTATTTTGCCGGGGGGAATGCAGCGATCATGTCGAGTTCGATGCGCGCCCCCGGCGTCGACAGCTGGTTGATGCAGATCGTCGTGCTCGCGGGTGTCCAGGCCCCGAAATACTCCTTGAGCACGGCTACCATGCCATCCTGATCGCGGACGTCGGTGAGATATTTCGTTACTTTGACGATGTCAGTCCACGTCAGACCCTCATGGTCGAGAATGCTCTTGATCGTCTCCATCGCACGCCTGGTTTGGTCCTCGATCCGGTTGGGATGGTCATGTTCGCTGATGTCGTGCGGGTGCTTGTGATACAAGGGCGACGGCGTCGCGCCGGAGATGAACAGCAGCCCGCACGGACTCTCGACCCGAATAGCCGGCGCATAGGGCATGTCGGGCCGCCGCTCCGGAATGGTCTGGATTTCCTTGATGTTCGGATTGGTGGGTGAGGCCTGAAACGCTGGTTTGCTGGTCATGTCTTTCTAGCTCCGAACCGGATAATCGATACTGAAGACTTGCGCTCCGACGAGGGGGTGTCAACCGCTCGACGGAGGCGCTCGTAAATGCGCCTTGATCAACTGGCGAAGCCGCGCCGGCGAAACCGGATGCTCGGTGACGCGCACTCCGAACGGCCGCAACGCATCTTCGATCGCCGAGATAATGCAGGCCGCAGCGGGAATCGTACCGCCCTCGCCTGCTCCCTTCACCCCGATCGGGTTCAGCGGCGACGGCGACTGGATGTGGATGATCTCGATACGCGGCACTTCCGGCGCGGTCGGCAGCAGATAGTCGGCGTAGCTGGTCGTCAGCGGCTGGCCGGCCTCGTCATACATCATTCGCTCGAACAGCGCATTGCCGATGCCGTGCACGACGCCGCCGCGGACCTGGCCATCAACCAGCATTGGATTGATCAGCAGCCCGCAATCGTGGCCAACGACATAGCGCGTAATCTCGACGCGCCCGGTATCGACGTCCACTTCCACCTCTGCAAGATGCGTCCCGTTGGCGAAAGTGGTCTTCCGGGCTTCATAGAAGGCCGTGGCCGAGAGTCCCGGCTCAAGGCCAGCGAACATTGGGATTCCCGACATGCCGTTGAGACGCGATGCGATCTGGCCGAGCGGCACGTTCATGCCGGCGACACCGACCACGCGCACGGCGCCATCTTCCAGCACCAGATCGGCTTCCGACGCCTCGAGCATCTCGCTCGCGACCTTGATGGCCTTGGCACGCACGGCAACCGCGGCGTGATGCACCGATGAGCCGGCCGTCACTGCCGTGCGGCTGGCAATAGCGCCAATGCCGAGCGGGAATGCGTTGGTATCGGCCGATTCGACGACGATGTCTTCGATCCCGACGCCAAGGATGTCTGCGCAAATCTGCGCAAAGATGGTCGCATGACCTTGGCCCTGGCTCGCGGCACCGGTCGCGATCACCACCTTGCCGCTGGGCTCGACCCGAATCGCGGCCCCCTCAAACGGTGCAAGCCCGGTGTCTTCGGTGTAGCTGGCGAGGCCGCGGCCAAGATAGCGGCCCTGCGCCAACGCAGCTTTCTGCCGTTCGGCAAAATCGTCACCGGCGCGATCGATCACCGCCTCAAGGCAGGCATGATAGTCGCCGCTGTCATAGCTGATCGGCGAGCCGTCGCGCGCCTTCATGCCGGTGAGATAGGGAAATTGCTCCTTGCGCACGAAGCTGCGCCGCCGCACCTCGGCGGGATCGATCGACAATTCGCGGGCAACGCGGTCGGCCAGCCGCTCCAGCACGAAACATGTGGTGGGGCGTCCGGCTCCGCGAACCGGCGTGTTGGGAACAAGGTTTGTGAAAACGATGTCGATCCGGATATCGACCGCTTGCAGAGCGTAAGGTCCAGGGAAAGCAGCAAGCGAAGTCACGGCGGCGACCAGCCCGTAGGGGACATAGCCGCCATTATCATGCAGGCAACGGCCGCGCACGCCCAGCAGACGACCATCCCGATCGGCCGCAATTTCGAGCGACCATGCCTGGTCGCGCTGCTGCGCGGTAGCTACGAAATGCTCGCTGCGATCCTCTACCCATTTGATCGGCCGCTGCAGTTTCAGCGCCACCAGCGGAAGCACGACCTCCTCGGGGTAAAACACACCCTTGGGACCAAAGCCGCCGCCGACGTCGGGGGCGATGACCCGCACGGTACGTTCATCACGGCCGAGGTGATCGGCGATCAGCCGCCGGACCATGTGCGGCATTTGCGTCGAGGTCCAGACCGTCAGGCCCTCGCCCATCGGATCTGGCATAGCCACGACGCCGCGGCATTCCATGGAATGACAGCCGCCGCGATGGGTTTCAAAGGTCTCGGCAAAGACATGCGGCGCGCTTGCGAAGATCGCTTCCACTTCGCCGAAACGGCCATGCAAAGAGGCCACCAGATTGTCGGGCGAGTCCGCATGAGCCCGCGGCGACTCGGGATCGAGCGCCTTGCGCCAATCGACTATCGCGTCCAGTACCTCATAGTCTACCTCTACCAGCGCCGCGGCGTCCTCCGCCATCGACCTGCTCTCGGCGATGACCACGGCGATCGGTACACCGACATGGCAGACCTCACGATCGGCCAGAGGCTGATAATTCAGCGGCTGCTTGATATTTCCCACCGGGACGGTGAAGGGCATCGACTTGCTCGCACCATTTCCAAGATCAGCCGCGGCGTAGACCGCGACGACGCCGGGCATTTCTCGCGCGACGGCGCAGTCGACGCCGAGGATGCGTGCATGGGCATGGCCGGAGCGCACGAAGGCCGCGTGCAGCACGCCGGCAATCTTGAGGTCGTCGAGATAGCGGCCCTGCCCGGTGATCAGTCTGGGATCCTCAATGCGGCGCACCTCGGCGCCGAAATAGCGCACACCCATCAAGCTTCTCCGCGGAGGGCCCGCGCGGCATCCAGCGCAGCATCGACGATGGTCTCGTAACCGGTACAGCGGCAGATATTTCCGGAGATAGCATCGCGAATCTCGGCTTCGTCGATATGTGGATTTTCGGACAGCAAGGCCGTGAGGGTCATCATCATGCCCGGCGTACAAAATCCGCATTGCAATCCATGCCGGTTCCAGAACGCCTGCTGGATCGGATGCAACTGACCGCCCGGCCCGGCCAAACCTTCCACCGTTCGCACCGTCGCGCCATCAGCCTGCCCGGCAAACATCAGGCACGACCGCACCGCCACGTCGTTCACGATGACCGTGCACGCACCGCAAACGCCGTGTTCGCAGCCGATATGCGTTCCAGTAAGTTGCAGATCGTGCCGCAGGAAGTCGCCGAGATGACGGCGCGGTTCGACGTCGCGTTCGAACAGCGTTCCGTTCACCGTCATCCGGACATGCTCAAGGTCGGGACTGTTGTTCATCTCGTGTTCCGCGGTGATAGGCCGGTCTTGGTCTGCATCTGATCTATTCACCTTCGAGGAAATAGATCCGCGACGTGGAAGCTTCGTTTCGGATGGCCAGAATTCGTTGAAATTCGGGCGAATGAAACCAAGCCAGAGCCCGTTCCCGGTTTGGAAATTCCAGAACGACGACGCGCGGGCTCGGGGCATCGCCAAGCACCGGTTCCGGCGCGCCGCGCGAGACGTACTGGCCGCCGAACAGAGCGAGCGTAGCAGGCACCTGATCCTGATATGTCTTGTACTTCACCGGATCGGTCACGGTGAGTTCGTTGACGATGATGCTTCGCATCTTCATGACGGCTTCCTCACACGCGGGCGCGGCCGCCCGCCATCGGCCAGCGCAACAACGACGACAATCTCATCGGGTCGCGGCGCATTCGCAATCATCACGCTGAGCGTGTCGAACTGATCGAACGCCCAGACGTCGTCCTTGTCGCCCAGCGGAACATCGATGCTGCAGCCGACGGCGCCGATCTTGACATTGGACGGGATGATCGCCTGCCCGCCGCCGATCGCGGCCCGGATGGGCTTTCCCATCCGCGGATGCAGAATTGCCGCTGCATGCTCGATATCGCCGGACGTGCCGACGATCGCGGCCTTGCCGTAGGAGATCGCCGGCCGCGGCAGCATCGTCAGGGCTTCCCGAACCAGCAACTCGCCGAGTTCAGCGCCGAACGCGACCAGTTCGTCGACGTCGTCCTGCGCGCGCCCCGCCAGCGGGTTCGCAATCACGGCGCAGGCGGCCACGCGCGTCACCGGCGCATTCGCGGGCAGTCCGCCCTCAGCATAGACTACGTCCTTGACCAAGGTCAGCCTTCGAATGTCCATTCAGACCCCCAGCATGCGGTCGAAGTTGCGGTTCAGGATCAGCTCGACCTGATCCGCCGGCAACGCGTTGCGGACGAAATTCACCGGATCGGGCTCGCCGAGCGGAAACGGCGCGTCGCTACCCAGCATCAGATGCTCCACGGGCACCACATCAGCCACATAGCGCAGGATCGCCGGCTCGAAGCAAATAGTGTCAAAGTACAAGCGGCGAAGATACTCACCCACCGGCATCTTCAGCGTGCTGGAAAGCTGTGGATTGGTATCGACCTCGCGCTGCATCCGCGCGCGCAGGATCGGACTGAAGGCGCCGGCATGGGCGCAGACCAGCTTCAATGTCGGCCATCGATCCAGAAACCCCGAACAGATCATCTTCA
>JAQGKA010000384.1 GCA_028290355.1 Tardiphaga sp.
TCAAGCCGTGCCTCGGAATCGCGAACATGGGTGTCCGATTGCGCATCGGCGTCGCCACGCCGCACACGCAGATAGGGGCCGATGACAACCACCCGCCCTGTCGATTCGCCCTGCGCTGACCTCGGACGGTCAGCGCCCCCTTCAAAGCTCCGGGGTTCCAATCAGATCAATCTCAAGCTGAAGCGTCCTCGCCGCCTTCGAACAACTGGATCGGAGCGCCCGGCATGATGGTCGAAATCGCATGCTTGTACACAAGCTGCGAATGACCGTCGCGACGGAGCAAGAGGCAGAAATTGTCGAACCAGGTGACAATTCCCTGCAGCTTTACGCCATTCACCAAAAAGATCGTCAGTGGCGTCTTGGTTTTACGTACGTGGTTGAGGAAGGTGTCCTGTAGATTTTGTGCGCGGTCTGCCGCCATTTTTTTTAATCCCGCAGTCTTGTTTTGCTTCTTTTTTTGAACCGGGCGCAGCCCTCTCCGGGGCGTCGCCTGGCTGCCGCGCTTGCCCTGAGATCCCCCTCCGAGCACGCGACGGGATGATTAGAAGGCAGGCGCGGTTTTTAGGCAAGCCAGTTCGCGCGGCGGCCGACTAAAAGCCGGGCAATTCTCAGGAAATCGCCGCAAAGCGATGGAATTCTTCGCGCAGACGTGTCGCGATACCGCCCGGCTTGCCATCGCCGATGGCCTTGCCGTCGATGCTGACCACCGGCATCACGATCTGACTCGCGGACGATACGAAGGCCTCGGCCGCCTGATAAGCCTCATCGGGTGTAAAATTGCGCTCTTCCAGTTTGAGCTGCATCGACGCCAGCACCTCGATCAGCACCGCGCGGGTGATGCCGGCCAGAATGCCGCGCTCGGCGGTGCGGGTGACCACCTTGCCCTCCTTGGTGACGATCCAGGCGTTGCAGGACGCGCCCTCGGTGACGAAGCCGTCCGCATCGACGTACCATGCCTCATAGGCGCCCTTGTCCCGCGCCTCCTGCCGCGCCAGCACGTTCGGCAATAGGCCGACGGTCTTGATGTCGACCCGCGGCCAGCGATTCTCGGCGGTCGTGATCACCTTGACGCCGCGCGCGGCCGTCTCCTGGTTCTTCGCGAAGTTGAGAGATTTCGCGGTCACGACGAGGCTGGGCTTCACGTCGGGGGACGGAAATCCATGGTCGCGGTGGGCGACGCCGCGGCTGATCTGCAGATAGACAATCCCGTAATTGATCCGATTGCGCCGGACCACCTCCTGCATCACGATCCTGAGCGACGCCAGCGGCATCGCCTCCGCGATTCGGAGCTCGCGGAGCGAGCGCTGCATCCGCGCCATGTGGCGGGGGAAATCCACCATCTTGCCGCCGATCACCTCGCAGACCTCGTAGATGCCGTCGGCGAACTGATAGCCACGATCTTCGACATTCACGGCGGCGTCGCGCAGGTTTTGATAGTGACCGTTCACATAGGCAATGCGCGACATCGTTCTTCCTGATGATTGAGTTGAGGTGAAGTGAGAGGGTTAAGTTCAGCCGACGCCGAGGGCCTTGAGCTTGCGATGCAGCGCCGAGCGTTCCATGCCGACGAATTCGGCGGTGCGCGAGATATTACCGGAAAACCGACTGATCTGCGCAATCAGATAATCGCGTTCGAACACTTCGCGGGCCTCGCGCAGCGGCAGGCCCATGATGTGCTCGCCATTGTTGCTGGTCGGCATCGACGGCACCATCGAGCCGACATCCTGCGGCAGCATGTCGGCGGTGATGATCACCTCCGGCCCGCCGCCGGCGAGAATCATGACGCGCTCGACGTTGTTGCGGAGCTGGCGGATGTTGCCGGGCCAGACATGCGACTGCAGCACCGCCATGGCGTCCTGGCCGATCTGGCGCTTCGGCAGGCCGGTAGCGAGCGAGATCTGCTCCATGAAATATTCGATCAGTTCCGGGATATCCTCGCGATGCTCGGACAGCGGCGGCACCCGGATCGGCACGACCGACAGCCGATGATAAAGATCCTCGCGAAAACGGCCCTCGGCGATCTCTTCCTCGAGGTTACGCGCGGTCGAGGAGATGATGCGGACATCGACGTGAACCTTTGAGGTGCCCCCTGCCCGCATGAAGGTCTGGTCGACCAGCACGCGCAGGATCTTGTTCTGGGTTTCGCGCGGCAGGTCGCCGATCTCGTCGATGAACAGCGTGCCACCATGGGCCTCTTCCAGCGCGCCGGCCTTGCGGGCCTGTTCGCCATTGGACTGCTCGATGCCGAACAGTTCGACTTCCATGCGCTCCGGCGTGATCGCTGCGGCGTTGATGACCACGAACGGACCTTCGGCGCGCTGCGACGCATTGTGCAGCGTGCGCGCCGCCAGTTCCTTGCCGGCGCCGGAGGGACCGACGATCAGGATGCGGCTGTTGGCTTTCGCCGCGCGATCGATGGTCTGGCGCAGCTGGTTCATGGCGGCGGAGCGACCGGTCAGCGAACTCGCCACCGGCGCCAGCTGTTTCAGTTCCTTCACTTCGCGCTTCAGCCGCGAGGTTTCCAGCGCCCGCGTCGCGACCAGGATCAGGCGGTCGGACTTGAACGGTTTTTCGATGAAGTCATAGGCGCCGCGCTTGATCGCCGCGACGGCGGTTTCGATGTTGCCGTGGCCGGAGATCATCACCACCGGCAGTTCGGTGTGGTCGCGCTTGATCTGCTCCAGCAGCTGCAGGCCGTCGAGCTTGCTGCCCTGCAGCCAGATATCGAGAAACACCATGTTGGGGCGGCGGTTGGAGATTTCCGCCAGCGCCGAATCGCTATCGCGCGCCGTGCGCGTCGTAAAACCTTCGTCATCCAGAATGCCCGCGACCAGATCGCGAATGTCGGCTTCGTCGTCGACGATCAGAATGTCATTTGCCATGAATCATGCTCTGTCTTGTCAGCTGCCGGTGACGGCTTCAGGTCTTATTTCGTTGCTTGGCGCGGCTTTAGGTTCGCCGTTTTCCACGTCAGGTTTTTGACCGGAAATCGCGAATCGCAGCCGCATCCAGGCGCCGCGGGCGCCCGGCCGGATGTTCGAGGCGTCGTTCAGTTCGATGCGCCCGCCATGATCTTCGAGAACGCGCCCGACGATCGCGAGGCCGAGGCCAGTGCCCTTCTCGCGCGTGGTCACATAGGGTTCCAGCAGCCGCGAACGGCTCACAGTCGGCAGGCCGATGCCGTTGTCGATCACATCGATCACGATGTCCTCGTTCTCGATGAAGGCGATGACCTCAATGCGGCCTTTCCCGAGCGTTTCTGCGGGCACCGCCTCGATCGCCTCGGTGGCATTCTTGATGATGTTGGTGAGTGCCTGCGAGATCAGGCGGCGATCAAACCGCGCCCGCATCGGCTCGTCCTTGATGGTGGCTTCGATATCCACATCGGGATGGCCGACCCGCATCAGGAACACGACCTGGCGCACGGTGTCGGCGACGTCCTCGCCCTCGATCACCGGCTTCGGCATCCGCGCAAAGCGCGAGAACTCGTCGACCATGCGCCTGATGTCGTCGACCTGGCGGACGATGGTGTCGGTGCACTGCTCGAAGATCGCCTTGTCGTCGACGATTACCTTGCCGAATTTCCGCTTGATGCGTTCGGCAGAAAGCTGGATCGGCGTCAGCGGGTTCTTGATCTCGTGGGCGATGCGGCGGGCGACGTCGGCCCAGGCCGAGGTGCGCTGCGCGGAGACCAGTTCGGTGATGTCGTCGAGCGTGATGATGTAGCTGTCGCGCGATTGGCTGGTTTGCTCGGCACTGACGCGCACCGACAGATTGCGCTCCTGGCCGTCGCGGGTGATGGTGATCTGACCTTGCACCAGCCGCTGTTTGCCTTCGCGGGCGTTCTGCATCATCTCGTCGAGTTCGGGAATGATCTCGGACAAGGGGTGGCCGAGCGTTTCGGATTCCGAATGGCCGATCAGTTTCTCGGCGGAGCGATTGAGGATGCCGACCAGGCCGGCGCCATCGACGCCGATGATCCCGGCGCTCGCCGACGACAGCACCGCTTCGATGAAACGGCGGCGGCTGTCGATGACGTCGCTGGCGCTGACCAGTTCGTCGCGCTGGGTGCGCAGTTCCTGGGTCATCTTGTTGAAGGTCTCGCCGAGATGGGCGAGATCGCCTTCCGACTGGATCACCGGCACCTGGACATGCAGGTCGCCTGTCGAGACCGCATTAGCGGCGCCCATCAGGCGGCGGATCGGCGCCACCAGCCAGTTGGCGAAGTTCAGCCCGATCAGCACCGATGACATCAGCACGGTCAGCGCGATCACCGTGAACATCAGGGCGAAGGCGACCTGAATGCCAAGCCTCCGGGATTCCAGATCGGCATATTCGGCGACGCTGGCCTGGGTCTGCCTGAGCTGGGCGACGACACGCGGATCGAGCAGCCGCGCCACATAGAGGAAGGTGTCGTCAAAAGCACGCAGCCGGATCACCGCGGCCACGTAATTGGCCTCGATGAACACCGCGATCTGCGGCTCGGTCTCATCGACGTTCTTGAGGAAGTCCGCCGCCGGCGT
>JAQGKA010000403.1 GCA_028290355.1 Tardiphaga sp.
GGCCTCAAGGAAGAGCTGAAGCGCGTCATCGACATGGATCTTCCGGTCGACGAATGGGCCAAGGAAGAAGGCATCGCCGACGAGGAATTGCTGGACCGCATCGAGCAGCGCGCCGACGAGCACATGGCCGCCAAGGTGGCGCAGTGGGGCCCCGACGTGATGCGCTACGTCGAGAAGACCATCCTGCTGCAGACGCTGGATCACCTGTGGCGCGAGCACCTGGTGATGCTCGACCATCTGCGCCAGGTGATCGGCCTGCGCGGCTACGGCCAGCGTGATCCGCTGCAGGAATACAAGGCGGAAGCGTTCAACCTGTTCGAGGCGATGATCGCGAACCTGCGCGAGGCCGTCACGGCGCAACTGATGCGCGTCGAAATCGTGCCGCCGGACGTGCAGCCCGAGTTGCCGGTGATGGAAGCGCACAAGCTCGATCCCAACACCGGCGAAGACGAAATGGCCTTCGCCAGCGCCTCGCTGGCGCTCGCCGGCCCCGAGGCCGTCGCGCGCGATCCGAACAAGCCCGACACCTGGGGCAAGGTCGGCCGCAACGAGGACTGCCCGTGCGGTTCGGGCAAGAAGTACAAGCACTGCCACGGCAGATATGCGTGAGCTGAGGGTGGTGGTTCGCTAGGTCGATAGGTCGTCCCCGCGGCGCCCCCACCCCCGACCCCTCCCCGCAAGGGGGAGGGGAGTTGAAGGGCCTTCGCTCAAATTATTATTAGACTGGAGCGCTGCTCTACCTTTGGAGCGGTACCTACTTGAGATTCAAGCGGAGCGCTTACTGCTCCCCTCCCCCTTGCGGGGAGGGGTCGGGGGTGGGGGTCAACGCACTCTGAATTTCCTGTAGCACCCCGTCAATATTCCCCAGCACATCGTGATTCCAGAATCGCAGCACGCGATAACCGCGGGCTTCGATGTAGCGCGTGCGTCGTTCATCCGCCTCGCCTTGCGACTGGCAAAATCCACGATGAACGGGCCGATCACAGCCTGACGCCGGAAATGCGAGCCGACGAGCGTGATCTCGAATCTCAACCGCTGCCACAGCACGCGCTCGGCATCGGTAGGCTCAGCACGCATCTGGCGCGCATAATATTGCTGGCGATCATGCATCGCGGTTAGACTCGAACGATAGATCTTCGCTTGGGGACCCCCACCCCCGCCCCCTCCCCGCAAGGGGGAGGGGAGCAGAAACGCAGTCGCCAATGCCAAGCGCCCTCTCAAGGAGGACGCCATCATCGATCATTTTTGGATTTTTGAAAGTCCGCTTACCGAACCGCCGAGAACCGCGCGTCGAACGAGTTCGCAGGCACCACTGCGGCTGCGCCGGCCAGTGAGCCGCCGCCGGAGGAGACCGGCTGATCGGCCGACACCGTCGGCTTCAGCGGCGGACGGGGCGTGGCGGTGGCGACCTTGGCGTCGGCGGAGGTCAGGGCCGGCTTCGGCGTAGCGGCGGGCTTGCTGGCCTGGATCACCTTCGGCTTCGCCGGGACCGGCACCGGGGTTGTCGTGGTGGTGGCAGTGGTTTCCGAGCCACCGATGCCGACCTTTTTCGCCAGATTGCTGAAGAAGCCGCCGTCCGACGACGCCGAGGCCACGCGGGTCGGCGCGACGGCGACCACCGGCTCATCGGAGGAGGCGAACAGCGACGCCGAGGTCGGCGCGATGTTCGGCTTCGGCGGATTGACGTGCGGCGGAATGGTGCCCGGCGCGCGGGCGAAGGCGACGCTCTGCATGCCCGGCACTTCCGGGTCCGACAGGCCGGTGGAGCCGTCCGGCAGCTTGGAGGCAAACACCTTGTTCATGCCGCCGTCGATGTCGGGGCGGCGCATCGCGACGGGGGTGCCCTTGGCGATCAGTTCGGCGGTCTTGGCATCGTCCTGGCGCTGCTTCTCGCTGACGGCATCGGCGATCTCCGGCGGAATGCTATAGGCCGGGCATTTCGCCGAGGCGTTGAACACCAGCGGCTTCGACGAATTCGCAGGCTGCGCCGGATCGAACACGTACTTCTGCTCGCAGAACTCGACCTTCGGCTCCTGCTTCGTCACTTCGAAATGATCGTAGCCTTCCTTGATCATCTTCCAGAACGGCATGTTCGGATTGTTGCGATGCTTCGCCATGTTCACCGGCGTCATCCGGAACGGAAACGCCGCAAACTGGAACGAGCGCTGGCCTCCGAAGAAGGATTCGCGGCCGAGCGAATAAATCTCGGCGATCTGCTCGTCGGTCATCGCGTAGCAGCCGCGCGAGGAGCAATCGCCGTGCACCATCAGTTCAGAGCCGGTACGTCCCAGCGATTTGTCGAACGCATTGGGGAAACCGGTATTGAACGACAGGTAGTAGGCCGACTTCGGATTCATCTGCGCCGGCGTGATCGCATAGAACCCTTCCGGCGCCTGGCGATCGCCTTCCTTGACCTTGGGGCCGAGATCGCCGGACCAGCGGCAGATCGGATAGGTCTTCAGCAGCGCGAACTGGCCCGAGCGCGTCTGCTTCCAGACTTCGAGCTCGGCTTCCTGCTTGAACAGCCGCACCAGCATCGGCGACTGCAGGTCCATGTCCTTGGCCTGCATCTCGGCAACGAGTTTTTCCGGAACCGGCTTGTTGGCTTTGGCGTTGCTGGCGAGCGAGACTTCGTCGGTGTTGCATCCAGCCAGCGCAAAGCCTGCTGCGAGCACAACCGAAGTGACCAGCGCGCGAACGAGCGTGCGATTTATCAAAGCGAAGCTCCGCAGCCGATGGGCAAATCCACACCCCAAAACAACCGTCCACGCCCAAGCGGTGAACGCAGAATATCCCCAAGTACCCCTGCTCGCAAGCCGAACGGCCGCCGCGCAGGGCTCCAGATACCCTTGGTCCCGAGATGTTAAAACTTCGTGCCGGGGCCGAATTGCGGCCGAAACCGCAGATGGGCGAAATAAAGGCAGGCGATTGCAGGCATGTTTAATAAATTGCTGCGGAAGGCCGGCTGGCCGACACGCCGGCGCCTCATGGTGAGGAGGCGCCGCCCCCAGGGCTCGTTCATGCCCGCGCTTGTCCCGGCCATCCACGGCAGCGCGGGACATCGTGGATGGCCGGCACAGGGCCGGCCATGACGGCATCAGGAGCCGCGAACCACGGTCTTGAGGTAATTATACGCCTTGATGATCTCGATCAGCCGGTCCTCGGTGGAGCGGTCGCCGCCGTTGGCGTCGGGGTGGTGCTGCTTGACCAGGGCCTTGTAGGTCGACTTCACGGTTTCCAGCGTGGCGTCGGGGCCCAGCCCCATCACCTGCAGCGCCTTGCGCTCGGCGTTGAAGATCTTGCGGGTTTCGGCTTTCGGCGCCTCGGCCTTGGCGCCCGGACCAGGCCGCCAGCGGTTGCGGCCGTTGAGCTCGCTGAACATCGCGAACGGATCGGCGGCGCCTTCCAGATCGGCCTCGGCGGACTTGCCTTTGCCCTTGCTGCCGTTGGCGCCCATCTTCCAGGTCGGACGGTGGCCGGTCAGCGCGTCCTTCTGGTACTTCGCCACCGCGTCCAGGGTCATTCCGGAGAAGAAATTATACGACTGGTTGTATTCGCGGACGTGGTTCAGGCAGAAGTGCCAGTATTCCTTGTCGTTGGCGCGCCCCTTGGGGGCACGGTGCGGGCCCTTGTTCTTGCACTCGGGCCACTCGCACATCGCGGCTTCCTCGCGCGCGGCAGCCTGCTGCTTCGCGCTCAGCTTGTTGGGCTTGATGCGAATGCTGTCGAAGAATTTGGATGAGTCGATGGCCATGGCTGACTATGACAACGCAATGCAAAAAGCTTCAAGTCTTGACATTCGGATTACTCATCCTCGCTGCGCCGTGATGTCGGCAATTGACGGTTATGGACCGAAAACGTTAAGCCGATCAGCATGACAGTCAAAGACATCATTACAAAAAAGTTGCACGAGGCCTTCGCGCCCGAAAGCCTCGACGTGGTCGACGAGTCGCATCTGCATGAGGGCCATGCCGGCCACAGGCCGGGCGGCGAGACGCATTTCAGGGTCTATATTGTATCGCAGGCCTTCGAAGGGAAGAGCCGGATCGACCGCCACCGCATGATCAACGCGACGCTGGCGACGGAACTCGCGGGCCCCGTGCATGCGCTGGCGCTGAAACCGCAGACGCCGGCGGAAGCGGCGGGCTGACCTCCCGCTCCGGCTCAACCGAGCTGAACCGCACGCCGGACCACATTCATACCGATAAGCATGCGTGGCGCGTGCCCCGGCAAATCGACGAAGCCCAATGCGCGGTACAAGATCGCAGCCCTGTCATTCAGCGCATCCAGAGCCAGGAAATGGGCGCCGACGATATCGGCAGCCGCAACGCTGCGCTTGAAAGCGTCCGTCATCAGGAACGTGCCGCCGCCTTTGCCCTGATGATCGGTGTGAAATCCGATCAAGGATAGATAGATGGCTGAGATCCGCGGATACGACGGAAGACCTTTGCGCAAGGCCTCCGGCAAGCTCGACGTATCGATCGCATGGGCATTCAGCGCGTAGAACCCAATGACGTCATTGCCGCTGTCGAGGCACGCCACGTAGACGCGGGTGTGATCCTCGTCTTGCTGTCGCGTCGCCGTTCTTTGCAGAAAATTATCGATACGGTCGACGCCGCAACGAAATGATGCTCGATCGTGTCGCTTGCGATCGAGCGGCTCGATCCGGATGCGCGCCAGGAAAGCGCGATCGATCATCGTGGAGCCGATACCTCGGCGTGAAGTCTCATCAGTTCGACCAGCCTGTCGGTCGGCTCCGTCGCATTCAGCGCCCGCAGAAACGCGGCATGATCATGTTCGGATAGAACGGTGACCTCACTGGCCTGCACGGTCTGACGTGCGGCACGGGCGGCAGCGGAAACGACAAATTCCGATGCGTTGACGCCCAGCAATGCCGCAGCTTGCTCGATCAGATCTTTGACCTGTTGGGTCGTTCGCTGCTCCATCCGGGCACTCTTGGCACCGGTCGTGCTTGAAGTGGGCTGATCAATGGACATCACAATCCCTCCGCTAACCTGAACAAATGTACGCTAATTCCCGTACAAATCAATAAGAGAGCAGTCGATCCGGCCTAAAACGCCGTCCCCGCCCGCGGCTTCTTCTCCACCGGTTCCGGCTCGGTCGGAACCGGGCCGATGCGCAGCGCGGTGATGCGGTTGCGTTCGCGGCGCAGGACGCGGAAGCGGAAGCCGTGGAACGTAAAGCTCTGGCCGCGTTCCGGGATCGAACGGGCTTCGTGGATCACGAGGCCGGCAACGGTGGTCGCCTCCTCGTCCGGCAGGTGCCAGTCCATGGCACGGTTGAGGTCGCGGATCGGCACCGAGCCGTCCACCACCACGGAGCCGTCGGGCTGGGCGCGGACGCCGGCCACCACCACGTCGTGCTCGTCGGAAATGTCGCCGACGATCTCCTCCAGAATGTCTTCCAGCGTCACCATGCCTTCGACTTCGCCGTATTCGTCGACCACCAGCGCGAAATGGGTCTTGCGGCGGCGGAACGCCTTCAGCTGATCCGACACCGGCCGCATCTCCGGCACGAACCACGGCGGCAGCGCGATGGTGGAGACGTCGATCTTGCTCATGTCGCCGTCGCTGGCGCGGATCGCGCGCAGCAGATCCTTGGCGTGCAGCACGCCGACGCTGTTTTCCGGCTTGTCGCGCCACAGCGGAATCCGGGTGTATTCGGTGGCCAGCACCTCGCGCACCAGTTCTTCCGACGGCAGGTCGGCATTGATCATTACCATCTCGGTGCGGTGAACCATCACGTCGGAGACCTGCAGCTCGTTGAGATCGAGCAGGCCGCCGAGCATGTCGCGGTCGGTCTTGGCGACGCCACCCTCATGATGGATCAGGTCGACGGCGCTGCGCAGCCGTTCGGTCGGCGACAGCAGCGGCTGGTTGTGGCCGATCTTGATGCCGAACATTCTCATCAGCACCCGCACGATGAATTCGATCAGGGTGAGCAACGGGCCGAACACCAGCACCATCACCTTCATCGGCCGCGCCACCAGCAGCGACACCCGGTCCGGCGCGTTGATGGCGATGGTCTTCGGCAGCACTTCGGCGAAGATCACCACCAGCACGGTCATCACGCCGGTGGCGTAGAGCACGCCGACATCGCCAAACCAGGCGGTGAACAGGCCGGTGGCCAGGGCGGAGGCGCCGATATTGGCGATGTTGTTGCCGAGCAGCAGCGCGCCGATCATCCGCTCGCGCATCGCGAACAGGCTGGCGACCACGCCGGCCTCGCGATTGCCCTGCTTGGTCAGCCTGTGCATGCTGGCGCGTGAAGCACCCGTAAGCGCGGTCTCGCTGGCCGAGAAGAACGCCGACACCAGCAGGCAGCCGAGCACGATGAGAAACG
>JAQGKA010000448.1 GCA_028290355.1 Tardiphaga sp.
GCCATTTCCGAAACCTCGGGCGCGGTGGTTACCGGCGCGCTGGAAGCGCCGGGTTCCGAACTGCTCGGGAAGGATGCCGGTACGCTCGCCGGCCTGCCGGAAAACGGCGTCAAGCTGTCGGCCGACCTGTGGTCGCTGTCGAAGGACGCCGACGGTATTCTCGACTTCACCGTGCCGGCTGCGACCATCGCCAATGTCGCCATCGCCGCGCAGCGCGGCATCGTCCATGTGATCGGCACCACCGGGCTGTCGTCGTCGGACGACGCGGTGATCAAGAGCGTGACGTCGCAGGCGATCGTGGTAAAGGCCGGCAACATGAGCCTCGGCGTCAACCTGCTGGCGGCGCTGGTGAAGCGCGTCGCGCAGTCGCTCGACGATGGCTTCGATATCGAAATTCTCGAAATGCATCACAAGGCCAAGATCGACGCGCCGTCCGGCACCGCCTTCATGCTCGGCGAAGCCGCCGCCGCAGGTCGCAAGATTGCGCTCGAAGAGCATTCCGCCAGGGGCCGCGATGGTCTCACCGGCGCGCGCAAGACCGGCGATATCGGCTTTGCCTCATTGCGTGGCGGCACCGTCACCGGCGATCACACCGTGATCTTCGCCGGCCCCTATGAGCGCATCGAGATTTCGCACAAGGCGGAGGATCGCATGATCTTTGCGCACGGCGCGCTGAAAGCGGCGATGTGGGCGCATGGCAAGAAGCCCGGACTGTATTCGATGGCCGACGTGCTCGGCGTTGGTGATATCTAGAAACGAAACGGAACTATCTGAATGAACGACCGCCTTCTCGTGCTCGTGCGCCACGGCCAGAGCGAATGGAATCTGAAAAATCTTTTCACCGGCTGGAAGGATCCCGGTCTTACCGAAAAGGGCATTGCTGAGGCGAAGGAAGCCGGCCGCAAGCTGAAGGCGCAGGGGCTGACCTTCGACATCGCCTTCACCTCGGCGCTGACCCGCGCGCAGCATACGCTCGATCTGGCGCTGGCCGAGATGGGCCAGACCGGCCTGCCGATCACCCGAAATCTCGCGCTGAACGAGCGCGACTATGGCGATCTGTCCGGCCTCAACAAGGACGACGCCCGCGCCAAATGGGGCGAGGAGCAGGTCCACACCTGGCGCCGTTCCTACGACGTGCCGCCGCCGTCAGGCGAAAGCCTGAAGGATACGCTGGCGCGGACGCTGCCGTACTTCGTGCAGGAGATTTTGCCCTGCGTGCTGCGCGGCGAACGCACGCTGGTGGCGGCGCACGGCAATTCGCTGCGCGCGCTGATCATGGTGCTGGAGAAGCTGACGCCGGAAGGCATTCTCGCCCGCGAACTCGCCACCGGCGTGCCGATCATCTACCGGCTCAACGCGGATTCGACCGTGGCCTCGAAGCTGGACCTGGCGGGGTAATTAATTTGTAGGGTGGGCAAAGGCGCTCTCGCGCCGTGCCCACCATCCATGCCTCGCATGTTGCGTGGTGGGCACGCTGCGCTTTGCCCACCCTACGATCTGGATCTGGCAGGTTAGACGAGCCGCACACACCGCCGTCATCCTGAGGTGCCGTCGCTCTTGCGACGGCCTCGAAGGATGCGCCGCAAGCGCCCGTCGCCGCATCCTTCGAGGCTCGCCGAAGCCGACGGCGCTCTCGCGCCGTCGAGGCGAGCGCCTCAGGATGACGATGTCATGGGTTGTGGCGGCTAATTTACCCCTACCCCCACCTGACCGGCTTCCCAGCCGATCATCGCCTGCTTCCGCGTGATACCCCAGTGATAGCCCGTCAGCGCGCCGGATTTGCCGAGCGCGCGATGGCACGGCACCACGAAGGAAATCGGGTTCTTGCCGACCGCAGCGCCGACGGCGCGCGAGGCCTTCGGGCTTTCGATCTTGTTGGCAATGTCCGAATAGCAGACGGCGCGGCCCATCGGGATTTTCAGTAGTGTCTCCCACACCCGCACTTCGAAGTCGGTGCCGATCAGCAGCACGCGCAGCGGCTCATCCGGGCGCCAGAGTTTGGCGTCGAAGATCCGGCGTGACAGCGCCGCCGTCCCGTCATTGTCCGCGATGAAGGTGGCGCGCGGCCAGCGCTTGGCCATGTCGGCAAACGCCGGCTGCTCCTCGCCCGGATCGGAGAAGGCCAGACCGGCGAGGCCGCGCTCGCTGGAGATCACGATCGCCGTGCCGAACGGGCAGGGATGGAAGCCGTAGCGCAGCTCCATGCCGGCGCCGCCGGTCTTCCATTCGCCCGGCGACATCGCCTCGTGGGTCACGAACAGATCGTGCAGCCGGCCGGGGCCGGACAGGCCGGAGTCGAGTGCGGCATCGAGCACGCTGGCGGAATCGCGCAGCAGGCTCTTGGCGTGGTCGAGCGTCAGCGCCTGCATGAAGGCCTTTGGCGTCAGGCCAGCCCAGCGCCGGAACAGATGGTGCAATTCGTCGGGCGTGACGCTGGCGGCGTCGGCAATGGATTCGATGGCCGGCTGCGCGCGCCAGTGGTCGGAGATGAAGCCGATGGCGCGGCGCACGGAATCGTAGTCGCGCAGCGCCGCGTCCTGCGCGCCCGGCCGGGTCAGCTGCGGATCAGTCATGGCAGTATTCTTGGCAAGATTTTTCGCGAGGTTCATCATGCTTCCGATGTAGGCCTTCGGACGATCGCAAACCACCCGATTTCCGACGTCGCGTCACGTCAGCGGATTGTAGGTCGGGCCGCGCTTGGCGGCCTGCAACGCCATCGTCAAGGCTTTGACAAAGCTTGCCTTTTCGTCCGGCCCGAGAAATCGCGCGATGGAGACGCGGCGGCCGCGCGAGACCAGAAACAGCTGCTCGATGCCGAATTCGGCATGGGTGACCTGGTCGAGCTGCACCCAGAGCGGATTGAGCACCCATTCCACCACATGGCCGCGGTGGCTGACCCGGCGGACGCGAATCTCGGAAGGCGTGACGGTGATTTCCTCGGTGGCATTGCCGCGGAGGTAGTTGACCCGGAACGCCCAGTAGATCGCCAGCGCGTCGAGGCCGAAGAAGCCGAGCACCGGCCAAGCGCCCATCAGCAGGAAGGCGAGGCCGGCGGTGAAGCTGACCGTGCAGACAAAGCCCATCAGCACGAAGAAGCCGGTGCGGCTCAGCGCGCGATGCGGCCGCAGCAACGCCGAAAACAATTCCGGCTCTGCGGCATCGTCAAAGTCGTTGCCCATGGTCATGGGCAGTCAGTATACCCCGACGATGGCGAAAATCATCCGCAAGCTTCCCGCGAAATCCCGCACGAAAACTTCGAGTCTTGCGGCAAAATCGGGGCAAGCGAAAAAGCCCAAAACATCCAAGGCCTTGACGGCAAAAACCGTCAAATTGAAGCCGTGGAACGCGGCCGAGGTGCACGAGGCCTTCGCGCGCTTCCGAAAAGCCAATCCGGAGCCGAAGGGCGAACTCGAGCATCTCAATCCCTACACCTTGCTGGTCGCGGTGGTGCTCTCGGCGCAGGCCACCGACGCCGGCGTCAACAAGGCGACGCGGGCGCTGTTTGCGATCGCCGACACGCCGCAAAAAATGCTCGACCTCGGCGAGGAAGAAGTTCGCAACTACATCAAGACCATTGGTCTCTATCGCACCAAGGCCAGGAACGTGATCGCGCTGTCGGAAAAGCTGATCGCGGAATTCGGCGGCGTGGTGCCGCGCACCCGCGCCGAACTGGAGACGCTGCCGGGCGCTGGCCGCAAGACCGCCAATGTAGTGCTCAACATGGCGTTCGGCGAACACACCATGGCGGTGGATACCCATGTGTTTCGCGTCGGCAATCGCACCAACCTCGCGCCCGGCAAGACGCCGCTGGAAGTGGAGCTGGGCCTGGAGCGCGTGATTCCCGACGAGTTCATGATGCATGCGCATCACTGGCTGATTTTACACGGGCGCTATACATGCCTCGCGCGAAAACCGCGCTGCGAGGTGTGCATCATCAACGATCTCTGCCGCTGGCCGGAGAAGACGATCTAGGATGGTGGCGTCGAGTATGGTGGTGGTGTCCTCTGCGAAGTGGTCCTCGCAGAGGCAAAGATGTCGGCATGACTTGGCAAGAGCCGGCGGATTGATGCCGTTCCGAATCAACCCGCGCGCTTGATCGCCGGCGGCGCCCAACTGCCGTCGAGCACCTGTGGTTTTGGCCCATACAGACGCATGGTGATGCCGAGCTCCCCTGACGCCGCTGGCAACCAGTTCGCCTCCTTGTCCGGGCCCGGATTGTTGCGCTGGATGTAGAGGTCAAGAGATCCGTCAGCATTGTATTTCAACGCGTCGCGGTCGCCGATGGCAAAGCGGTTGATGGGGTTGGCGATCTGGAAACCATCCTTGTCGTACATGGTGACGGACCAGAAGGCGCCGACCGGCGGCAGTTCATCCTTGTTGAAATGAAGCACGTAATTGCTGGCGCCATCGAGCGGCTTTCCCTCGGCGTCGGTCTGCGCAATCGGATAGACGGCGTCTTCGGGCAAGTTCGCACCAAGTCCGAGCATGCTGACGACCGCACGCTTGAGGTAATAGGTGCCATAGACACCCATCGTGTCGGTGTTCATTCCCCAGCCGTTGACGACGCGCGCGAGGGTGGGGATTTTTTCTTTCATGGATTTCAGGCCGGCCGCCGGCGCCGCTTCAAGCGCGGCATTGATCGTCGGACTTGCCTTGCTGGCGTCGAAGCTCTTGCCGGGTTCAATGCCAATACGCTTCATCCGCGCGACGATCGGCTGGTCGGTGATGTGCGGCGGGTTTTCCTTCATCAACTCCGCCGCGTAGGCGAAATACTTCGCCGCAGGCATGTTGTTGACCTGATCGAGCGGCGGTGTCTTCACATCGACGGCGGTGTCGATCTTCGTCGCAACCCCAACCGTTACGGGCGCCCTGCCCCACTGCGACAGCGGCGTGATCTTGTAGCCGTCCTGCACCTTGTGCACGGCGGCGTAGTCCTTCGGACCGTTGGTCTGGGTCCGCCCGATGATCCAGACATAGGAGGTCGGTGCCGCAATGCGTTCGACTCCGTCCGGCAGGTTTCCGTTCCAGCCCGGCGGCACGATGGCGTAGTTGCCGGCCTGGGTTCCCGTCGTGCGCTTGCCGGGCACCGCGAAGACGTCGGTCCACATGTCGAGCACCGGCAGCATGTAATATCGGCCATCGGTGTCGGGCGCAGAAACAATGAGAGGCTCCCTGGTCAGGTCGAGCCAGCCGCTGGAATAGAGCGTGTCGAAATTTGGCCGCACCACCGAGCGCATGTCGGCGGTCGGAAATGCGCGTACGTTGGTGAATGCATTCATTGGCCCGCCGATACCAGAGCCCGGCGGCAGGTTGGTGAGCTGAAGCCGCGTCACGTCCATGGTCACCAGCGAATAGAAATAGATGTAGGCTTCTTTCGCGATCTCGCGCGCCTCCTGGTCGGAGACCGCTTGCGCGCGCGCCGTAGTCGGTGCTGCCAGCGTGGCGAAGCCGACTGCGGCGGCCAGCGCCCAGCCCGTCAGTGTCGATGCGATGGACAAGGGATTTCGGCTTCGCGATTCATCGCGGAGCGCATTGTCCATCCGGTTGCTGAAGGGATTGTCGAAATTCTCTGTTCTGCAATTGCGATCGTTGCGCATGGAGTTTCCTCTCAAGATAAAAACGACGCTAGCGGGTTGAACGCGAGAGTTGGCGGACGGCGATAACAGATCCGACGATGGTTGCAGTGGAATTTTGAAGTGTAGTCCTTGAGGCGTAACGGGGCGGCGTTGACACAAATCGACGTAGACGGACCATCTTGGTCGTCTCCATCCAGACGCTTCAAACAAGCAACGGATAAAACAACGCTGCGGTTCGATCTGTTGGGACTGCTATCGAGTCTTTCGCAAAACGGCGCGTTCGTTTTTGGGCAGGCACTATCTGAACTAGGTCAGACATTCTGTCGTTCGTGCATCTGCCGGGGAACTCTGCACCCGTCGCGATGGGAGAGCAAGCGCAGTGATTTATTTCAAAATTGGACAAAGCGTCGCGGACAATTAATTAAATTGAAAAAGCGGCGCGCTTGCAGAGCTTGATGCGAAAACGTCACAAGAGGATTTGTTTGGAGAGGTAAGTCATTGGAAACAATCGCCACGCGGCGATATTTATTTCAGCTTGCGGCAGGCAGCATGATCCGCACCGTCAGGCCCGCCGTTTCGCGATCGAGCAGGGCGATATGGCCGCCATCGCGTTTTACGATGTCTTTTGCGATCGACAGTCCCAGGCCGAAGCCGCCGTCGCCCCGCGCGTTGTCGGCCTTGAAGAAGGGCTCGAATACCCGGTCGCGCAACGGCGCGGGAATTCCAGGTCCGTCGTCTGTCGATCTCGGCCGATCCATCGCGGCCGACCGCCATTTCCACGATGACGGCGTTGCCGTGCTTCAGACCATTCTCCACCACGTTGGTGAGAGCGCGCGTCAGCGCTTTCGGCCGGCAGCTGCAGGTCAGTCGCGCCAATCCTTGATAGCTGACGGCATGTCCGACGTCGGCAAAGTCCGAACAGATCGTCTGCAGCAGGCTTGGCAGATCGACGCGCGACAGCTCCTCGGATTTCGCGTCCTCGCGCAGATAGTCCAGCGTCTCGTCCAGCATGCGGCTGATCTTGGTGATGTCGCCGAGCATCGCGTTCCCCAGCGCGGCGTCGCCGACGCGTTCGGCGCGCAGCCGCAGGCGCGTGAGCGGCGTTCGGAGGTCATGGCTGATCGCTGCGAGCA
>JAQGKA010000469.1 GCA_028290355.1 Tardiphaga sp.
CGCTTCCGCATTGTTGTCGATCCCGACGAGATTGCCGTGTAGACCATTTTCCGGAAAAGTGGAATCGCGGGCGCGGCCGCCCGCATCAATGCAAGGATGCAACCATGGGTAAGCCTTTCGGCGAGACAGACTGGCGCGCGATGAGCCAGGCGCAGCTCGATGCCGGTCTCAACAACAGCACCGCCGTCGCCAACAGCGGCGAGATTACTGCAGGCTGGGTCAAGCGTTCCGAAGAGATGAAAGCGAAATATCCCGAGCATCTCGATCTCAGCTATGGCACAGGCGCGCGCCACAAGATGGATTTCCTCAAGGCCGCCGACGGCGGGCCGACGCTGGTGCTGATCCATGGCGGCTACTGGCAGATGCGATCGAAGGATTTCTTCACCTGCTTCGCAGCCGGGCCGATGGCCCATGGCATCAACGTCGCGGTGATCGGCTACACTCTGGCGCCGGAGGCGACGCTGGAGGAGATCGTTGCCGAAATGCATGCCGGCATCGATGCGCTGGTCGAACAGTCGCCGGCGCTCGGCGCCGATCCCAGGCGCATCGTGGTCTCCGGCTGGTCGGCCGGCGGACATCTCACCGCGACGACGCTGACCCATCCGGATGTGAAGGGCGGCGTGGCGATATCAGGCATCTACGATCTCGAACCGATCCGCCACTCCTATCTCAACGAGAAGCTGAAGCTCGATGAAGCCATGGCGAAGCGCAATTCGCCGCTCGCGCAGCCCGGCGGTCCCGCCGCGCCGCTGTCACTGGTGGTCGGCGGCCACGAACTGCCGCTGCTGCGCCAGCAGACCGCGGACCTGGCGGCGTTCCGCGCCAGCCATGGATTGCCGGTGACCTACGAGGAGATTCCCGGCGCGGATCACTTCACCATCATGGAGCAACTGGAATCGCCGACCGGGCGGATCACGACGCTGATCAAGCAAATGGTGGAGCGGATCTGATTACGCTTTCGAGCACTGAATCGTCATCCTGAGGCGCGAGCCTCTTGGCGAGCCTCGAAGGATGCGGCGACAAGCCGTGCGACCATCCTGAGACGCCGCGCAAGTGCGCGGCTCCTCAGGATGACGGCGTGTGTGTGGAAAGGCCCAAAGTTAAAGGGCATGCCCGCTAACTTCCCCAGCCCGCGCTGAGGCCGCCGTCCACCGTGTAGATCACGCCGGAGGTGTAGCCGGCGCGGTCCGATGCCAGGAACGTCATCAGGTCGGCGATCTCGCGCGAATGCGCGGGGCGGCCGAGCGGAAGGCCGGCCTGCAATTCCCTGTAGCGGTTCTCGTCGCCGAACTGGTTTTTCGCCCGGGTCTTCATCAGCGTGATGTGGCGCTCGGTCTCGACCGGGCCGGGATTGATACCGACGACGCGGATGTTGTCCTTGAGACTCTTGCCGCCGAGCGCGCGGGTGAAGGCCATCAGCGCGGCATTGCCGGCGCTGCCGCAGATGTAATTGGCGTCGAACTTTTCGCCGGCGGCGCCGATGTCGTTGACGATGACGCCATGGCCGCGCGCCTTCATCTGCGCATAGATCAGCCGCGTCAGGTTGATGAAACCGAACACTTTCAGATCCCAGGCGTGGCGCCAGGTCGGTTCGTCGATCTTGTCGATCGAGCCGCCGGGGATATCGCCGGCATTGTTGACGAGGATGTCGATATCGCCGGCGGTGGCGGCGAGCGACGCTAGATCATCGGGTTTGCGCAGGTCGACGGGATGGATGGTGACATCGATTTGATGGCGCGCCCGCAAACGAAAGGCGAGCGCTTCCAGCATCTCGACATTGCGGGCAGCGAGGTGGAGGTGGCAGCCTTCTTCGGCAAAGGCTTCGGCCGCGGCGGCACCGATGCCTTTTGACGCACCGGTGATCAGGACGCGCTTGCCGTGCAGGTGAAGATCCATGGGATGGCCTCTTGTGGCGGGGGGCGGGATGTCTCGTGACAGAGTTAGGCCTCGGTCGCGAAAGCGGTCAACAGTGCAGTGCAGCGTTGATCGCGGGCCGAGTTTGGTCCACATGTCCCAGCAGATTTATTGGCGCGAAGGAAACCTGTCGTGAGCACACCAAAAGAATATCGGATCGCGGTCATCCCCGGCGACGGCATCGGCAAGGAAGTGATGCCGGAAGGCCTGCGCGTGCTGGAAGCAGCGGCGAAAAAGCACCGGGTCAAGGTGCATTTCGATCATTTCGACTTCTCGTCCTATGACTATTACGAGAAGCACGGCCAGATGATGCCGGACGACTGGAAGGACAAGATCGGCAAGCATGACGCGATCTATTTCGGCGCGGTCGGCCTGCCCGCCAAAATTCCGGATCACATTTCGTTGTGGGGCTCGCTGATCAAGTTTCGCCGCGAGTTCGACCAGTACGTGAACCTTCGCCCCGTCAGGCTGATGCCTGGCGTGCCTTCGCCACTGGTTGGCCGCAAGCCCGGCGACATCGATTTCTGGGTGGTGCGCGAGAATACCGAAGGCGAATATTCGTCGGTGGGCGGGCGCATGTTCCCGGACACGGATCGCGAATTCGTCACCCAGCAGACCGTGATGACCCGGATCGGCGTCGATCGGATTTTGAAGTTCGCATTCGATCTGGCGCAGTCGCGGCCGAAGAAGCATCTCACCTCGGCGACGAAATCCAACGGCATCTCGATCACCATGCCGTATTGGGACGAGCGCGTGGAGGCGAGGGCGAAGGCCTATCCGGACGTGAAGTGGGACAAATATCACATCGACATTCTGACCGCGAATTTCGTGCTGCATCCCGACTGGTTCGATGTTGTGGTCGGCTCCAACCTGTTCGGCGACATCCTGTCCGATCTCGGCCCGGCCTGCACCGGCACCATCGGCATCGCGCCGTCGGGCAACATCAATCCGGCCGGCGATTTCCCCTCGGTGTTCGAGCCGGTGCACGGCTCGGCGCCGGATATCGCGGGGCAGGGCATCGCCAATCCGATCGGCATGATCTGGTCCGGCGCGATGATGCTGGAGCACCTCGGTGAAAAGGCCGCGGCAGATTCCATCGTCAAGGCGATCGAGCGGACGCTTGGCGAACGCACGCTCCGCACCCGCGATCTCGGCGGCCAGGCCGACACCGGCGCCTGCGGCAAGGCGGTGGCGGAGATGGTGGAGTAGGGGATTCTCCACAGGTCGTCCCGGCCTGCGCCGGGATGACGCGTTGAAATGCGATCGACGATCTCAGCCCGCTGCAATCCGCCGGCAATGCGCCCAGGCGGCAGCGATCAAATTCTCGCTCGCCTCCGGGGTGCGGAACGCGGAATGCGCCGACAGCGTCACGTTGGGCAGTGTCGTCAGCGGGTGATCGCCGGGCAGCGGCTCGATGTCGAACACGTCGAGGCCGGCGTGGCGGAGATGGCCGGATTTCAGGGCGTCGATCATCGCGGCTTCATCGACCACGGCGCCGCGTGCGGTGTTGACGAGGATGGCGCCGGGCTTCATCTGCGCGATACGCGCGCGGGAGAGGAAGCCGCGGGTGTCGTCGTTGAGCAGCAGGTGCATCGAGACGACGTGGCTCTGCGCCAGCAACTCATCGATGCCGACGAAGGTGACGCCGGGATAGGATTTCGGCGTCCGGTTCCAGGCGATCACCTTCATGCCGCTACCGATTGCGATACGGGCGGCCTCCGCAGCGATGCCGCCAAAGCCGATCAGCCCCAGCGTCTTCCCGGTGAGCTGCATGCCGTCGTCGCGCAGCCAGTTGCCGGCGCGCATCTCGCGGTCCATCTGTGCCAGGCCGCGCGCGCTCGCCCACATCAGCGCAATGGCGCATTCGGCAACGGCGGTGTCGCCGTAGCCGCGGATCAGGTGAACCTCGATACCGAGTTCAGCCAGTTCTTCCGGGTTCATGTAGCTGCGCGCGCCGGTGCCGAGAAACACGACATGTTTCAGGCCGGTGCATTGCCGCGCGATGTCGGTCGGCAAATAGGTGTGGTCGATGATCGCGATCTCGGCGCCATCGAGCACGCCGGGCAACGCCGCCGGCTTCACATCGGCGTCGTGATGGATCTTGACCGCGATGTCGCCAGGCTTCGCCTGGCTCTCGACAATGACAGCCAGGGATTCATTGGCATCGACAAATACACCGCGCATCGACATCTCGATTCTCTTTCCGAAAACGACGTGAAAATTACTTGGAGGCCACGCCGGCGAGCGCCAGCACGGTATGCATCAGCACGTTGGCGCCGGCGGTGCAGTCGGCCTGGGTCGCATCTTCCAGCTCGTTGTGGCTGATGCCGTCCTTGCAGGGTACGAACACCATCGCGGCGGGCATGATGGTGTTGAGGTTGCAGGAATCGTGGCCGGCGCCGGAGGTGATGCGGCGATGGCTGTAGCCGAGCGCCTTGGCGGCGTTCTCGACCGCATCGACCAGCGTCTTGTCGAAATGCGTCGGCGGCTTGTGCCAGACTTTTTCCAGTTTGACCTCGACCTTGCGGTGCGCGGCGATCTCGGCAACCGCGGCCATCAGCGCCTTGTCGAGATGATTCATGATCTCGGCGTCGGCGCTGCGCATATCCACGGTGAAGGCGATCTCGCCGGGAATGACGTTGCGCGAGGGATTGGCGATCACCGCCTCGCCGATGGTGCCGACCGCCTTGGGTCCGAACCCGTTGGCGATGCGCTCCACCGCCAGCACGATCTCCGACAAGGTCGCCAGCGCGTCGCGGCGCAGCGTCATCGGGGTCGAGCCGGCGTGGCTTTCAAAACCGGTGATCTGGCCGTCATACCACTGCACGCCCTGGCCGGAATCGACCACGCCGATGGTCTTGCATTCGGCCTCGAGGATCGGGCCCTGCTCGATATGCAGTTCGACGAAGCTGGTGAACTTCTGGGTGCCCACCGGGCTTGCGCCGCGATAGCCGATCGAATCCAGCGCCTCGCCCACCGTGACACCCTGAATGTCCTTGCGCGACAAGATGTCGTCGGTGGTGAAGTCGCCGACGTAAGCCGCCGACGCCATCATCGCCGGCGCGAAGCGCGAGCCCTCTTCGTTGGTCCAGTTGGCGATGCAGATCGGCATCTCGGTCTCGATGCCGGCGTCGTTCAGCGTGCGCACCACCTCGAGCGCGGCCAGCGTGCCCAAAATGCCGTCGAACTTGCCGCCGGTGGGCTGAGTGTCGAGATGCGAGCCGAGGCCGATCGGCGGCTTCGACATGTCACGGCCCCGTCGCAGCGCGAACATCGAGCCCAGCGCATCGATGTGAACCTCGCAGCCCGCGGCCTCGCAGGCGGCGCGGAACCAGTCGCGCACCTGCTTGTCTTCAGCTCCGAGCGTCAACCGCTTCACGCCGCCCTTAGGCGTGGCGCCGAATTTCGCGGTTTCGTGAATGGTGCCCCAGAGCCGCGCGGAATCGATTTGAAGATTGGTTGCGATCTGAGTCATGCAGCTTGCCTCGAAACTTTTGTTGATGACGCTTGCTTTTCAATGACGCGGTCAGGCGGGCGCGTCAACCGACGTGCTTTCCCGCGCCAGCTTGCTGGCAAGATCGGCGACGAGTTCGATCGCCACCGTGTCCGGCGACGCCAGCCAGCTTGCCGAAAATGTCAGCGGCGAAATTTTCAGATCGGTGCAGAGCAGTTGCAGTCGCCCGGCGGCCAGTTCGTTCTCGATGATTGCTGTCGGGATCAGTGCGATGCCCAGCCCCTCAATCGCCATGTGGATCACGGTGGACATCGACGCGCTGGCGTGCAGCCGGATCGGCGGCAGGTCCGGCCGGTTGAACAGCGAGCGCACGATCTCGTAGGGTCGGGTCTTGCGCGAAAAGGTGATGATGGGAAATTTCGCCAGATCGTATACCGAGAGCGGACCGTTGCCGAGCTTGAGCGAGGGGCTGGCGAGAAATCCGACCGGATAGTCGCACAGCACCCGGTTGTGAACGTTGGGCGTGGATAGTGGCCCGAGCACGAAGGCGAGATCGATCTCCTGCGCCTGTAGCCGCGCGTTCAGGTTCGGCGTGATGTCGACCTCGATTTCCAGCGACAGGTTGGGATAGGCGATGTTGACGCTCTTGATCAGCCGCGACAACCAAGTGTGCACGATGGTCTCGGCGACGCCGAGCCGAAGCACGCCGTGCATTGCTGAGCGGTTGCCGACTGCCGCCATCATCTCCGAGCGTAACCCGATCAGCTTTTCCGCGTAGACCATCATTTGGCGGCCTGATGGCGTCGGCGACGCTACGCGATGGTCGCGCTGCAGCAGCTTGACGCCGAGTTCGCGTTCGAGTTGGGCGATCCGCTGCGAGATCGCTGGTTGGGTGGTGTTGAGTTTCTGGGCCGCACCCCGGAAACTGCCGAGCGTCACGACCCACAAGAAGGTCTCGATTGCCTTGAAGTCCACCATCTCTGTAGCCGCCCTCGGATCGATAAAAATATTTTATCGATCCCGATTAAAAAGTAAGATTAGACTTTATAGTAGACATAGGTTTTCAATACTGTCGAGATAATAGGCAGGGCGGCGTCATGACTGTTTTAGCAGCAGAGCAGCACTTTGATGGCACCGAAGCGGTGTCACCGAGCGTTCAGGCGCGGCGCGAGTACCGCGCCGGCAAATATGGCAGCACCGCCGGGATCGCCCCCGGTTTTGTCCAGGGCAACCTGGTGATCCTGCCGGAAGCACAGGCGGCCGCTTTCCACCGATTTTGCCAGCTCAACCCGAAGCCGTGTCCGATCATCGGTATGTCGGAGGTTGGCGATCCGCGCATCCCTGCGCTGGGCCTCGATCTGGATATCCGCACCGACATTCCGCAATACGTCGTGTGGCGCGATGGCGAGGCGATTGATCGGCCGGCCGAGGTGATGAAGTACTGGCGCGACGATCTGGTATCCTTCGTGATTGGTTGCTCGTACTCGTTCGAAGAGGCGATGATCGCCGACGACCTGCCGATTCGTCATATCGAGCAGGATGTCCTGGTGCCGATGTACCGAACCAACATCGCCTGCAAGTCCGCCGGTCCGTTCGCTGGTCCGATGGTGGTGTCGATGCGGCCGCTGAAACCGGCCGATGCGATCCGCGCGGTGCAGATCACTTCGCGCTTCCCCGCGGTGCACGGTGCGCCGGTACATCTCGGCTTGCCGCAGTCCATCGGCATCAAAGACATCAACAAGCCCGACTATGGCGACGCCGTTCGCATCAACGACGATGAGATCCCGGTGTTCTGGGCCTGCGGCGTGACGCCGCAAGCTGTCATTGCGGCTGCGCGCGTGCCGTTTGCGATCACGCATGCGCCCGGGGTGATGCTCGTCACCGACCTCAAGAATAAGCATTTGGCTGTTTTATAAGAAGCAGCTTGCCGATCTTTCGGGCTTTACCGTAACCTTGATTAGTTTCATCGATAGCCGCCGGTCACAAAGGATCACGACATGACGA
>JAQGKA010000526.1 GCA_028290355.1 Tardiphaga sp.
CGGTGAAAGCGCTGTGCGAGATCGCCGCGGCGCGCGGGTTGCGCGTCGACATGCATTGCGACGAGAGCGACGATCCGCTCTCGCGCCACATCGAGACGCTGGCCTATGAGACGCAGCGGCTGGGCCTACATGGCCGCGTCGCCGGCTCGCATCTGACCTCGATGCATTCGATGGACAATTACTACGTCTCGAAACTGCTGCCGCTGATGGCGGAGGCCGGCGTCGCGGCGATCGCCAATCCCCTGATCAACATCGTGCTGCAGGGCCGCCACGACAGCTATCCCAAACGCCGCGGTATGACCCGGGTGCCGGAGATGCGGCCGTTCGGCATCGACGTCGCCTTCGGCCAGGATTGCTGCATGGACCCGTGGTATTCGCTGGGCTCCGCCGACATGCTGGAGGTCGTGCATATGGGCCTGCATGTGGCGCAGATGACCAGCCGCGAGGCGATGCGGTTCTGCTACGACACCGTCACCACCAACCCTGCGAAGATCATGGGCCTCGAAGGCTACGGCCTCGACGTCGGCTGCAACGGCGACCTCGTGCTGCTGCAGGCGCGTGAGCCGATCGAGGCGATCCGCCTGAAGGCGACGCGTCTCGCCGTGGTCCGCCGCGGCCGGGTGATTTCCGAGACGCCGGCCCGCGTCAGCCAACTCGCCCTGGAAGGACGGCCGACGTCGGTCGATCCCGCTGCTTACGCACCGCCGGAATGACCGTCTTCGGCATGGGGCCAACTTCAGAATTTTTCTCCGCATGACATCCGAACACCGAGCGCCCCTTCGCGTCGCCATCATCGGCGGCGGCGCTGCCGGCACGCTGGCAGCGCTGATCCTGGCCAAGACTCCCGGCATCGGGCGCATCACGCTGCTGGACCGCGACGGCCGTTTCGGCCGCGGCCTGGCCTATTCCGCACCGGAAAAATGGCACCGCATCAATGTCCCCGCCTACAAGATGGGCGGCTGCGGCGCGGACGATCCGGAGGCCTTCGTCGACTGGCTGGCAGGCAACGGTCATGTCACGGGGCCGGATTATTCCACCTCCTTCGTGCCGCGCTGGCTGTATGGCGATTTCCTCTGCGCGCAGCTGGCGGAGCTGACAGCCAGTGGGCAGGTCGAGGCCCGGCATGATGCGGCGCTGAGCGTCGCGCCGAATGGCGGGGGGTATCGGGTTGTCACGGCATCCGGCGATGCCATCGAGGCCGACCTCGTCTTCGTGTGCATCGGCAACCATCCGCCGTCGGGCTTTGGCCCGGTCGAACCCTCGCCGCGCTCAATCTCCGATGTCTGGGCCGCGAATGCGCTCGATCCGATCGCCGCTGACGACAGCGTGCTGGTGATCGGCACCGGCGCCACCGCCGTGGATGTCGTCATCGACCTCGTGCATCGCGGCGTCCGCCGGGAGATCACCATGGTGTCGCGGCGCGGGCTGTTGCCGCGCGTGGACATCGTAGCGGTCGCCGACCCCGATCCGGTCCAGACCTGGCCGGTGCCGACCGTGCGCGGGCTGTTTCATGCGCTGCGCGAGGACATCCGGCGCAAGGCCGCCGACGGCATTCCCTGGCAGTCGGTGATCGATACGTTCAGATTGCAGACCGCGGGTTTCTGGCAAGGGTTTTCGGAAACCGAGCGCGCGCGGTTCTCGCGGCACCTGCGCTCGATCTGGCTGGCGCACCGGCACCGGCTGGCGCCGGATGTCGCGGAACTGCTCGCGCAATTGCAGCAGAAGCGCCAGCTGCGCGTAATCCCCGCGCGCATCATGACCGCCCCCGCCACCCAATGGGGTCACGACGTCACCATCCGCGCGCGTGGCCTTGAGACCATCCATCTCGCCACCAACTGGATCCTGAACTGCACCGGGCCGGAAGAGCGCTATGACAGGGTCAACGATCCCCTGGTGCAATCGCTGCTCGCAACGGGTCTGGCTCGCCCGGGCCCGACAGGACTCGGCCTCGATGTCGATCAAAAATGCTGGTTAATCGATCGCGCCGGCAAGCCGCAGCCCGGCCTGTTTGCGATCGGCCCAGCGACGCGCGGCACATTCTGGGAGGTCACCGCGGCGACCAATATCCGGCAGCAGCTGCTTGGCGTCGCGGAGCAGCTGATGGCAGATCAACGCCAGAGCTCGATCCGTCCAAAATAGATGCAGCAACAACGGCAGCGCGCTCCCTCGCCCCGCTTGCGGGGAGGGGTTAAGTCAGCCCTTGCGCCATGGCACGATGGCGCGCTCCAGTGCGTCGAAGCCGGTGTTCATGACGAAGCCGATGATGGCGATGACGAACAGGCCGACATACATGGTTTCGACGTCGAACAATTCCCACGCATTCCAGATCATGTAGCCGAGGCCCTGCTTGGCACCGACCATCTCGGCGATGGCGATGAGCACCAGCCCCATGCCGGCGCCGAGCTTGATACCGGTCATGATCAGCGGCAGCGAGCCCGGCAGCGCCACGGTGCGGAACATATTGAAGCGGCTGGCGCCGAAATTGCGGCCGACATCGAGGAAGATCGGCGCGATCTGGCGCACGCCGGCTGCGGTGTTGATCACCACCGGATAGAACACGCCGATCGCCACCATGGCGATCTTCGAGCTTTCGCCGAGGCCGAAGATCAAGAGGATCAGCGGCAGCAGCGAGCTCTTCGGAATAGGGTAAGTTGCCGAGATCAGCGGGTCGAACGCGGCACGCACCGGCCGGTACAGTCCGATCGCCAGCCCGAGCACGATCGCCGGGATGCAGCCGACCACGAAGCCGACCGCCAGCCGGTACAGGCTGGCGCCGACGTGTTTCCACAACGCGCCGGAGGCGGCGAGATCGACCAGGTGCTTGACGATATTCGTCGGCGCCGGAAAGAACCTGACATCGATTAGATGGGTGCGGGCGCAGATCTCCCACAGCCCGAGCAGGATCAGCGGCGACAGGATGCTGATGCTGCGATCGTTCCAGGCCCATGCAGTGCTGCGGCGGCGCGTCATGATCCGCTCCCCGTTTCCCTGCTGCGGGTGCGATCGACCTCTTCGCGCAGCTGCGCCCAGATATTGTAAACCAGTTCGCCATAGGCCGGCATATGCCTGAGTTCGACGACGTTGCGCGGCCGCGGCAGATCGACATTGACGATGGTCTTGATGCGGCCGGGACCGGCGGTCATCACCATGATGCGGTCGCCGAGCGTCACCGCCTCGTCGACGCTGTGGGTGATGAACACCACGGTCTTGCGCGTCTCTTCCCAGATCCGCAACAGCTCCTCGTGCAGCAGCGTCTTGTTTTGCTCGTCGAGGGCGGAGAAGGGTTCGTCCATCAAGAGGATGTCGGGATCGTTGGCGAAGGCACGCGCAATGGAGACGCGCTGCCGCATGCCGCCGGACAGCTGATGCGGATACAGCGCGCGGGCGCCGTACATACCGGTTTTGCCGAGATAGTGGCCGACCACTTCGGTGATGACAGACGCGGCGACGTTGCGCATCTTCAGGCCATAGGCGGCATTCTCCCACACCGTCATCCAGGGAAACAGCGAGTCACCCTGGAACACCATGGCATTCTGCGGGTGACCCGGCTGCGGATTGCTGATCCGGATCTCGCCTTCCGTCGGCGCGTCGAGGCCAGCCAGCATGCGCAACAGCGTGGTCTTGCCGCAGCCGCTCGGCCCGACCACGACAAAGAAGGTGCTGGCCGGGATATCCAGCGTGATCCGGTCGAGCGCCAGATTGACACCGTGCCGCCGGGTGACGTCGCGCAGGCTGATCTTCGGAGCCGGCGCGATGCCGCTCTCCGAACCGGTCGCCGTGGTCGCCTGCATCGCCATGATCAGTCCCTCGAACCCATTGGCCGGCTTTACTTCGGCCGCGCGAACGGCCCCAGCACGGGCTTCAATGCATCGACGAACGACATGTCCACCACGCTGGTGGCGGTGATGTCGTTCGAGACCAGTCCTCGGGATTTGAAATAGGCCAGATCGGTCTCGATGCTGGCGCTGTCGACCTTGCCATCGGGATCGATGAACACCGGTACCATCTGGTGCAGCATCGTCAGATCCTTGAAGCCGGTCATTTCGGCGATGTCCTTGATCATGTCCTCCGCGCCGGGACCGGCGATCTTGCCGTCCTTCAACGTCGCATCATAGGCGCGCACGCCGCGCAGATAGGCTTTCAGAAAACTCATCACAGTCTTGCGGTCTTCAGCGAACTTGCCGTTGATCAGCAGCATGGCGGTCTGCTGCACCGGATAGAAATCGTCGAGCCCGACGAAGCGCACCGCGACGTTGTTGCGGACCATGGTGGTGATGCCCGGCTCGGCCGAAATCGCCGCATCGATCGCCTTGTTGCTGAACGCAGGCAGATGCTGCGGAAACGGCAGAAACACTTTCTCGATGTCCTCGTCCTTGAGGCCGGCTTTCTTCAGCGCCTGGTTGATCACCGACTCATCCGCCGCGCCGTTGGCGATGATGGCAACCTTCTTGCCCTTCAGATCGGCCAGCGACTTGAACGCGCCGCTATCGATCAGGTCCTTGCGCACCATCAGCGCCTTATAGCTGTAACCGGCGATGTTGGTGCCCTTGTCGGCGACGATCTTCAGCTTGAGGCCGCGGTTGACGGCGTTATAGAGCCCGGCCGAGGCAGCACCGGCCGCAGCGTCGAGATCGCCGGCGCCCAGCGGCGCCACCATCTTGGCGCCGGAGTCGAACGGCACCAGCTCGACCTTGATGCCCTCCTCGGTGAAATAGCCGCGCTTCTGCGCAAGAAACAGCCCGATGTCCGACGACAGGTTGGTAGTGCCGACCTTGACCGTCTTCATGTCCTGGGCATACGCGCTTCCGAACGCGACGACAGCAGCACTGGCGGCAACAAGCAGATGTTTCAGCATGATCGGCTCTCTCTATCACTCGCGTTGAAATCAATAAACGGTGCGGCTCAGGGCAAACGTGGAAACAGTCGTCTAGGATTGATCTCGGTAATCAGTTCGATGTCCCCGGCAGAAAATCCCGCGGCCTTGACGCTGGCGACGGAGTCGCCGTCCGCCGGCGGAAAGGATTCATCCGTGCCCAGCGCCACCTGTTCGATGCCGACGGTATCGGCAAGAAACCGCAGCGCCTTCGGCGCGTGCACAATGGTATCGTAGCCGATCCGCTTCGCGTAGGACGACGGCGCCAGGTTCGCCACATCGCCCTGCGCGACCTTGTCCATCCGCGCATGCATCACGTCGAATCGCCCCAGCAGATAGGGAAAGGTACCGCCGCCATGGCTGAGCACCAGCGATAGCGCCGGAAAGCGATCCAGCACGCCGGAGAACAGCATCGAGCCGACGCCGAGCGTGGTATCGAAGGTGTATTGCGCGATCTGGGTCAGCGCGAATTTGGCGGCGCGCGGCGCGGCATCGACCAGCACCGGATGCAGGATGACGGGCAGGCCGAGCGCTTCCGCCTTGGCCCAGAACGGATCGAGCGGCTTCTCGCCGATATTGACGCCTTCGATATTGGCCGAGACCATCACCGCGACGGCGCCGAGCTTGACAACGCGATCGAGCTCGGCGGCGGCATCGTTGGCGTCGACTAGGGGAACGGAGGCGACAAACGAGAACCGGTCGGCGTTGGCATCGCACCACTCGGCCAGCGTATCGTTGAGCATACGATGCCAGACGGCGCAGGCATCCCTGGTCAGCCCATAGCCGTAGATATCGGGCCAGGTCGCCACCAACTGCCGGTCGAGGCCTTGACGATCCAGACTGGCACGTCGTTGCGCCACCGGCTCGACCAGCGCCGGGAAGAACGGTCGCACCTTGAAGCCGTAGTCGAAGCCAAGCGCCGGCGGCTTGCCATCGGTTGGCGACAGCAGCTTGACGCCGCATTCCGCACCTGTCGCTGCGATGGTAGCGAGCAGTTGCGGCGGAACGTAGTGTGCATGGATATCGATCGGCACGAACGTTTCCTTAAGCGGCAGTCGGCGTGCGGTCGCGCGCGTCCTTGATGAGACGCCACAGACGCGGCGGCGTCAGCGGCAAATGATGGATCTCGACCCCGAGCGGCGTCAGCGCGGCGGCCACGGCATTCGCGGTGGCGGCTGCGACCGCGACGATGCCCCCCTCGCCCGCGCCCTTGGCGCCCAGCGGATTGGTCAGCGACGGCCGCAGCTCCAGCGTCACTGCACGTAGCCTCGGAAAATCACTTGCGGTGGGCACCAGATAATCAGCCAGCGAAGCATTCAGCAACTGCGCTTCTTCATCGTAGACGAGATGGTCGAAAAACACACCTCCGAGCCCCTGCACGATGGCGCCGATCGCCTGGCCATGGACTATGGCCGGATTGATGGCGCGGCCGACGTCTTCAACGGCAACGTAGTCCAGAATTTCGACGCGGCCGGTGCGCGGATCCACCGTCACATGCGCCGCATGGGTGCCATAGCTGTAGGTGCGCGTCGTATTGGCAAACGTGCCGTCGGCGCTCAGCACCTGCTCGGTCGCCAGCGCCGCGAGCGACACCGATGCGCCATTGGCCGCGACAACGTGTTGATCCGCGATGGTCAGTTCGCTGTTGGGGCGGCCGAGATGATTGGCCGCCTGCTCCAGGATTTTTTCGCGCAATTTCTTCGCGGCATCGAGCACGGCCGAACCGCCCATGACGACGGCGCGGGAATGGTAGGTGCCAAATCCCTCGTCGAGCAGCGTCGTCGAGCCGTGCAGCACGCGGATACGGTCGAACGGGATCGACAGCGTATCGGCGGCTATCTGGCCGAGCACGGTTTCCAGCCCCTGCCCCAGCACCGAAGATCCCACCGCGATGGTGAGCGATCCATCGCGCTCCAGCGTCAGCGCCGCGTTCTCCTTCGGCCCGGCGCCGCCGCTCTCGACGAAGCAGCCGAGCCCGATGCCATGCCGTACGCCGTCGATCAGCCTGCCCTGCAGATGGCACTTGTCCCGCCAGCCGATTTCCAGCAGCGCGCGCTCGAACACCTCGACATAATTGCCGGTGTCGTAGGAGGTCGGTCCCTCATAGGGCACGAGGCCATCGATCGGATACGGCAGCTCGGCTTCGGTGATCAGGTTCTTGCGGCGGATCTCGGCGACATCGATGCCGAGGTCCAGCGCCACCATGTCGATCAGTCGCTCGCGAAAAAAATTGGCCTCGAAGCGGCCCGGTCCGCGATAGGTCCCGACCGGCGTCTTGCTGGTCATGAAGGTTTCGACGGAGACGCTGACATTGGGAATGCGATAGGGGCCGGGCAGAAACTGCGCGGCTTTGGCCGGCACCACGCCGCCATTGGTGCGGATATAGGCGCCCATGTCGCTGAACACGGCGCCGCGCAGGCCCAGCATCGTGCCATCGCTGCGGCAGGCGATCGACAATTCACAGGCGACGTCGCGCGAATGATTGATCGCCATCAGATGTTCGCGGCGATCCTCGATCCATTTCACTGGCCGCGCCAGTTTCCGCGCGGCGAACGGGATCAGGAAATCCTCGGGGTAGAATTCGCCGCGCACGCCAAAGCCACCGCCGACATCTATCTCGATCAGGTCGATGTCGTCTTGCCCCAGGTCCAGCATCTTCGCCAGCGCGCGCCGGTTATAGAACGTGACCTTTGTCGCGCCGGTAACGATGAGCCGTGCAGAAGAAGAATCCCATTCGGCGAGCAGGCCGCGGGTCTCCATCGGCAACGCCGTGTGCCGCTGCACGCTGAAGCGCTCAGTACGGACATAGTCGGCGTTGGCGAAGGCCGCGTCCGCATCGCCAAATCCGGCGCTGTAGCGCAGCGAAACATTGTCGTCCGCACATGCGAACAGCGCATCCTCGGTCGCGCCGCGACCGGTCACCGCGGAAAGCGCCTCGAACTGAACGTCGATCGCTTCCAGCGCATCCTCGGCAATCGCGCGGCTGTCGGCCACGACGACGGCGATGGGCTCACCGACATAGCGCACCTTGTCGGCAGCAATGACGGGTTGCCTGAACGGCTCGAATTCCGGCAATGGCGCAAGCCGCAACGGAATCACGGGGATCTCGCCGCCGATATCGGCGGCAGTGATCACCGCGTGAACGCCGGGCATTCGCAGCGCCGCCGATGTATCGATACTGACGATATCAGCATGGGCGATCGAACTGCGCAGGATCGCGGCATGCAGCATGCCATCGCGTTCGAGGTCATCGACGAACAGGCCTGATCCCGACAGAAAGCGCGCATCTTCCATCCGCTCGACGGGGTGGCCGACCAGCAGCTGGCTGACGTTGTTCATTGCGCGGCCTCGGCTTGCACGCCGAGATAGGCGCTGCGCGCCTCCATGATGGCGGCGACGATCGGGATATAGCCGGTACAGCGGCAGAGATTGCCGGAAATCACGTCGCGAATACGATCTTCATCGGCGTCCGGCTCTTCGCTCAGAAGCGCATGCGCCGTAGTCAGGATGCCCGGCGTGCAGAAACCGCATTGCAGCGCATGATGCTTGCGAAACGCCAGCTGCAACGGCCCGAGATGAGCGGCGTCGCCGAGGCTCTCGACGGTCCTCACGTCGCGGCCTTCGGCCTGCACCGCCAGCATCAGACAGCTGCGAACGGCCGCGCCATCGACGATCACCGTGCAGGCGCCGCACACGCCATGCTCACAGCCGAGATGCGTGCCGGTCAGCCGCAACTCGTTGCGCAGCGCATCGGTCAGCGTGGTACGTGGCTCGACGCTGATCGTCGCCGCGGCTCCGTTGACCGTCAGATGAACAGCGACGGTTCGCGTCATGCGGCCTCCATCAGGACGATATTGCCCGCCCGCGCGAGCACCCGCTCCAGCAAGACGCCGACCATGTCACGGCGGTAGGCGGCCTCGGCATGAATATCATCCGTGGGATCGACCGCATCGCGCGCCAAAGCCGCGGCCTGCAGGATCAGACCGGCATCGAGGCTTTTGCCTTCGAGCAAGTTCTCTACGACGGATAAACGCATCGGACGATCCCCCACCCCGATCACACCGACATGGGGATCGCGCATTGTTCCGTTCTGGTCGATATCGTAAAACGCCGCAACGCCTGCCAGCGCGAAATCGCCGCGGCGGCGGGCGAATTCCTCGAAGGCCCAGCGCCTGTTCTGTTTCCAGGGCGGCAGTCGCACATTTGTCACGAGCTCATCGAACTCCAGAACCGTGCTGAGTCCTCCAAGGCAGAACTCGTTCGCCGGCACCATACGCGTGCCGTTCGGGCCGACGACCGTAATCAGCGCATCGCAGGTGATGGCGATGCCGGGCATTTCCGCGGCGGGATCGGCATGCGCAAGACTGCCCCCGACCGTGCCGCGGTTGCGGATTTGATAGTGCGCCACATGCGCAATAGCAGCAGCCAGCAGGGGATGCGCATAAGTGAGCCGCGCGTCGCGCTCGATGTCGCGCCACGTCACCAGCGCCCCGAGGTCCACGCCCTCGACAGAAATGTCGATATGCCGCAGCCCGGGCAGCCGGCCGATATCCACCAGCAGCTCCGGCGCCGCGAGCCGGAATGCCAGCAGCGGCATCAAGCTCTGGCCGCCGGCGATTGCCTTGGCGTCGCCGCCATGGGCCGCCAGAATGGCAATCGCCTCCGCAAGCGTAACGGGGCGGATGTAGTCCAGTGGGGGAAGCTTCATGGTCGCCACCAATTCTCAATTGCTGAGAACACTATCTTATCTTATAAGAACTCGCGCGCCCGGCAATATTTGTTTGTGCGCAAATGGTGTCCAGTTGCTGCCTTTTCGAGCGGCGACGATGATCGAACGGAGATTGCGTTGACCATCACGAAAACCGCATTGACGACCAAGCGTAACGGTCAACCGGTGCGGGCCACGGCTGCCGATGGCAGCTCGCGAAAAATCCTCCGTGCTCTTCTTGCCTTCTCCATCGACAAGCCGCGGCATTCGGCGGAAAGCCTGGCTGAACAGATCGGCGTGCCACTGTCGTCAACCTACCGATACATTGGAATTCTGCGTGAGGCCGATCTGATCGACGAGGACGGCCGCGGCTCGTTCGTGCTGGCGCCGCGCGTGATCGGGCTGGCACAGGCCGCCCGCGCCGGCACCGATCTCGCATCGATTGCACGCCCGCACATGAAGCGGGCAGCTCAGGAAGCCGGCGAAACGGTGATCCTCATTCGACGATCCGGCGATCGCGCCATCTGCATCGAGCGGGTCGAGTCATCGTCTCGCATTCGGCTGACCTTCGAAGTCGGCACCGCCTTGCCGCTGCATCGCGGCGCCGGACCCAAATTGCTGCTGGCCCATCTGCCTCAGGCAGAATGCGAAGCAACCCTGAATGAAGCGATTGCCCGCGATCCAAGCTTCGCGACGCATCAGAAAGCGTTGCTGCGCGAACTCGCCATGATCCGCGAGCAGGGCTGGTCGGAATCACGCGCAGAGATCACGCCGCATGTCTATGCTGCGGCAGTCGGCGTCCGCGATGCCAACGGCGTCGTGGCCGCCGTCTCGTTCGTGGCGCCGGCCTTCCGGATGCCGAAGGCCAGCCAGATCAAATTGCGCGAGCAACTGCAGCAGGTGGCCAATGATATTACCAAGGCCTATGCGGCCGTGACGTTCTGAGCGGCTACGGGCGCCGCCTCAGATCGGATAGTGTAGCGGGCCGGTCTCGATCGGAGCCAGCACGGCCCGTCCTGTGCGGGGCGGCCCTGATCGCCTTGCAGTACTCGCTTTACAACACAGTGCGCTGCAGCGAATTTCTTCGTGGCGCGGTTGATATCACCCCCCGGTATCGGTCAAACATCGTATCCGCACCTCGTTTTGATAGTTGGAGGCGCGTCGAAGCGTCGCAGCCCTGCGATCATTCTTGCTAAACCACGGAGCAAGCCTTTGTCTTACCGTCAATAAAAGGCCGACCAGCAAGGATCGACCTAACCGGGGAGAGTGACATGACCACGTCAAGCAAGGACAAAACGTCTACGCGCCGACGCTTCCTGACCATCGCCGCGGCCGGCGCCGCCGCGACCGTCGCCGCGCCGAACATCGTGAGTGCGCAAGGCCCGGTCAGCATGCGCTTTCAGAGCACATGGCCGTCGAAGGACATCTTCCACGAATACGCGCTCGATTACGCGAAGAAGGTCAATGACATGACCGGAGGTGACCTCAAGATCGAGGTGCTACCTGCCGGTGCCGTGGTGCCAGCGTTCGGCCTGCTCGACGCGGTCTCGAAGGGCACGCTCGACGGCGGCCACGGCGTGCTCGTTTATCACTATGGCAAGCAGACTGCGCTTGCGTTGTGGGGGTCGGGTCCGGCCTATGCGATGGACGCCAACATGCTGCTAGCCTGGCACAAATACGGCGGCGGCAAGGAGCTTCTCGCCAGGCTTTACGCGTCGATCGGCGCCAACGTGGTCTCGTTTCCCTATGGACCGATGCCGACCCAGCCGCTCGGCTGGTTCAAGAAACCAATTACCAAGGCCGAAGACTTCCAGGGCATCAAATACCGCACCGTCGGTATTTCCATTGACCTTTTCACCGGCATGGGCGCCGCGGTCAACGCGCTGCCCGGTGGTGAGATCGTGTCGGCGATGGACCGCGGCCTGCTGGACGCGGCCGAGTTCAACAACGCCTCGTCGGATCGCATTCTCGGCTTCCCCGATGTTTCCAAGGTCTGCATGCTGCAGAGCTATCATCAAAATGCCGAGCAGTTCGAGATCACGTTCAACAAGACGAAATACGACGCGCTGCCCGAGAAGATGAAAGCGATTATCGCCAATGCTGTGGATGCGGCAGGGCAAGATATGTCTTGGAAGGCGATCGACCGCTATTCCAAAGATTATGAGGAGATGCAGACCAAAGACAAGGTCAAGTTCTACAAGACACCGGATTCGATCTTGCAGAAGCAACTCGAAATCTACGACCAGGTGGTGGAGAAAAAATCCGCCGAGAACCCGCTGTTCAAGGAAATCGTCGAATCGCAACTGGCCTTCGCCAGGCGAACGACGCAATGGGAGCAGGACACCGTCGTCAGCCGGCGCACGGCGTACAACCACTACTTCGGGCCGAACGCGAAGAAGAAGACCTGATAGTCCACTGAACGGGCAAGACCTCATCCGGGATGCAACCCCTGATGAAGTTCTGTATCGTCTGGAGCATTGTCCAGACGACCCTAGCACCGAACGGCCGTAACGCACATGAGCGTCCAACGCTTTCTGCACACAATCGACGGGATCAGTACGTGGGCCGGCAAGGCCGCGGCCTGGCTGATCATTGCGCTGATGAGCATCGTTTGCGTTGAGGTTTTCAAGCGTTAC
>JAQGKA010000561.1 GCA_028290355.1 Tardiphaga sp.
GCCGGTGGACGCCAATTCCTACCGGCAGGACATGTGGCTCGGGAGCATCCCGCGATCCTGGCCGGGCGAAGTCGGTATCGAATATCTCGCCGAAGTGCGCGAGGCCGATCCAATCTATGGCCGCGAATGGCTGGTGCATCCCGGCGTGCTGCAGCGGATCATGAACAAGGTGCTGGTCGACAACGCCATTCTCGGGCCATGGATTCACGTCGGCAGCAAGATGCAGCTTCTGGCGGCGGCCGGCAGCGACGACGAACTGGTGGCGCGAGCGAAGGTGACCGGCAACTACGAAAAGAAGGGCCACCGCTTCGTCGAGTTGGACGCGCTGATCGTCGCCAATGGCGTGACGCCGGTGGCGCATTGCCAGCACGTTGCGATCTATCAGCCGAGGGAGCAGGTGGCGGCGTAGGATGAGGCGTGACCTAGCAGCTTTCTCTTTTCCTTCTCCCCCGCGCGAAGCGAAGCTTCGCTAGGTGGGAGAAGGTGGCGCCGACGAAGTCGGCGTCGGATGAGGGGGCCTTTGCAACGGAGTGCGTGGCTACCCCTCACCCGGCCGCGCTGCGCGCGCCCCCCCTCTCCCACAAGGGGCGAGGGAAGAAGGCCGCGGCGCGAGAGAAGATTACGCCGCCGTTGCCTTCTTGCCGTCCTGGATGGCGCGCCAGATCCGTTCGGAGGTCAGCGGCATGTCGATGTGGTCGACGCCGTAGTCGGACAGAGCGTCGACCACCGCGTTGACGATGGTGGAGAGGCTGCCGGCGCAGCCGGCTTCACCGCAGCCCTTGGTGCCCAAGGGATTCGACTTCGCCGGCGAGGGATGATCGCCGACCTTCATCAGCGGAATGTCTCCGGCGCGCGGCATCGCGTAGTCCATGAACGAGCCGGTGATCGGCTGGCCGCTCTCGTCGTAGCTGACTTCTTCCATCAAGGCCTGGCCGATGCCCTGGGCGACGCCGCCATGCAGCTGACCCGCGACGATCATCGGATTGACGATGGTGCCGAAATCATTGACGCCGGTGTAGCCGACGATCCTGATCACGCCGGTGTCGGGGTCGATCTCGACTTCGGCGACGTGGCAGCCATTCGGGAATGTCGATTGCACATCGGAGCCGGTGTGATCGACATCGAGCGACGACGGCACGCCGTCTGGCATCTTGCCGTCGCGCACCCGGCGCGACAATTCCATGATGTCGATGCTGCGGTCGGTGCCGGCGATGGTGAAGCGGCCGGCCTTGAACTCGATGTCGCCTTCGGAGGCTTCCATCAGATGCGCGGCGGCGACCTTGCCCTTGGCAATGATCAGGTCGGAGGCCTCGACGATGGCCTGGCCAGACGCGGTGATCGAGCGCGAGCCGCCGGTGCCGTTGCCCATGCGGACGAGGTCGCTGTCGTTCTGCTGAAGCTTGATGGCGTCGAAGGGAACGCCGAGCTGTGCGGACAGCACCTGCGCGAACGGCGTGGCGTGGCCCTGGCCGTAATCCAGCGTGCCCGTCGTCAGCGTCACGGTGCCGTCGGCTTCGAACACGACCTTGCCGAGTTCGCCGGAGGGCGGCGCGGTGACTTCGAGATAGGAGCCGACCGCGATGCCGCGCAGCTTGCCGTTCTTGCGGCTTTCCTTCTTGCGCTTGGCAAAACCGGCGTGATCGGAAATCTCCAGCGCCTTGCTGAACACGCCCTGGAAATCGCCGCTGTCATAGGTGACGCCCGATGCCGCATCGAACGGCATCTGCGAGGACTTGATGAAGTTGCGCTTGCGCAGAGCGAGGCGATCGATGCCCATCTCGTCGGCGGCGCGATCGATCAATCGCTCCATGAAGTAGTTGGCCTCGGGGCGGCCGGCGCCGCGATAGGCGCCCATCAGCGTGGTGTTGGTCAGCACGCATTTGATGTCGACCGCGAGCAGCGGCGTCTTGTAGACGCTGGCGAGGTTCTTGCCGGTGTTGAGCGACAGGGGCCCCGGCGAAACGCCGCTGATATAGGCGCCGAGATTGCCGTAGCCCTTGAGGCGCACGGCGAGGAATTTGCCGTCGGCATCGAGCGCCAGTTCGGCATGGATGTCCTGGGCACGGCCCTGGCTGTCGGACAGGAAGCTGCCGGAGCGCTCATCGAGCCATTTCACCGGCTTGCCCAGCTCCTTCGCCGCATGCAGCAGACAGATATATTCGGGATAGCTGATGTTCTTCATGCCGAACGAACCGCCGACATTGGCGGTGAGGATGCGCACCTTCTCTGGCGCGACATTGAGGTTCTTCGCCAGCGTGTTGCGGTTGCCGGCGACGCCCTGGGTCGGCACCTGGATCACATAGCGCTCGGTGGTCTTGTCGAACGAGGCCAGCGCGCAGCGCGGCTCCATCGACACCACGGCAACGCGGGTGTTGGCGATGTCGAGCTTGGTGACATGCGCGGCAGCGGCGAAGGCGGCTTCCACCTTCGCGGTGTCGCCATAGTGATAATCCAGCGCGACGTTGTTGGGGATGTGATCCCACAGCAGCGGTGCGCCGGGCAGGGTGGCGGCTTCGCAGTCGGTGACCGCGGGCAGCGGTTCGATGTCGAGTTCGACGGCTTCGGCGGCATCGCGGGCCTGCGCCACGGTTTCGGCCACCACGAAGGCGACGGGGTCGCCGACATAGCGCACCTTGTCGGTCATCAGCGCGGTACGGTTGGTCTGCAGCAGCGGCGAGCCGTCGCGGTTCTTCAGCGGCAGGCCGCAGGTGAAGGGGCCGTAATTGGCGGCAGCCAGATCGGCGCCGGTCCAGATACCGCGCACGCCTGGCATCAATTTGGCGGCCGTGGTGTTGATGCCGCGGATCAGGCCGTGGGCGTGGGAGCTGCGCACGATCCAGGCATGGAGCTGGCCGGGCAGGTTGAAATCGTCGGTATATTTGCCCTTGCCGCGAACCAGGGTGTCGTCTTCCTTGCGGCGGACCGGCTGCCCGACGCCGTATTTCTGCATGGCAATCGCGTTGTCGACGGGCGAGCGGGTATAATCTTGCATTGCCAAATCCATCAAATGTCGGTTTTCACGCGGTT
>JAQGKA010000616.1 GCA_028290355.1 Tardiphaga sp.
TCGTTGACGTTGATGGCGGGCCACAGCAGCTTGCCGGCCTTCTGCATGTCGTACAGGCGATGCACGCCCGTGGTGGTCTCTTCCGAGACGCCCATGATCGACTTGGCGATCTCCGCGAAATAACCCTTCGGCTTTTCCTTGAGCTGCTTCTTGAGCAGCGCGTAGAACACGGTCTCTTCTTCCGATTCCGGCTTGTCGAGGAAGGCGGTGTCGCCGTTCTCGGCGCGCAGGCCGAGATGCACGTACATGGTGGCGTCGCCGCCGTCATCGAGGATCATGTTGGGATAGCCGCCGCCATGCCAGTCGAACATCTTGGCGGTGTAGTCCCAGTATTCCGTGAGGCTCTCGCCCTTGATGGCGAACACCGGGATGCCGGCGGCGGCGATCGCTGCGGCGGCGTGGTCCTGGGTCGAATAGATGTTGCACGATACCCAGCGCACGTCGGCGCCGAGCGCCACCAGCGTCTCGATCAACACGCCGGTCTGAATGGTCATGTGCAGGGAGCCTGCGATGCGCGCGCCCTTCAGCACCTGCTTCGGGCCGTATTCCTCGCGGGTGGCCATCAAGCCGGGCATCTCGGTCTCGGCGATCGAGAGTTCCTTGCGGCCGAACGGGGCGAGCGAGATGTCCTTGACGATATAGTCGGTGAAGGCCGGCTTCTTGGCGGTGGCGGTCATGTGTCGGTCCCTTGATCTGTTCACCCGAAAAAACGGGCGCTATGAAAATGTTCTGGTCATGCCCGGGCTCGTCCCGGGCATCCACGTCTTGGCCGAAGAGCAAGACGTGGATGGCCGGGACAGCGGGAGCAACGCTCGCGCGTTGCACCCTTGCCCGGCCATGACGGCTTTTTTAGACGGCGCGCTTCAGCGCGTCGACGAGATCGGTCTTTTCCCACGAGAAGCCGCCATCGGCGTCCGGCGTGCGGCCGAAATGGCCATAGGCGGAAGTGCGCGCGTAGATCGGCTTGTTGAGGTCGAGATGCTTGCGGATGCCGCGCGGCGTCAGGTCCATCGCCTCGGCGACGGCCTTCTCCAGCTTGTCCTCGGAGACCTTTCCAGTGCCGTGGGTATCGACATAGATCGACAGCGGACGGGCCACACCGATGGCGTAGGCGAGCTGCAGCGTGCAGCGATCGGCGAGACCGGCGGCGACGATGTTCTTGGCAACGTAGCGCGCGGCGTATGCGGCCGAGCGATCCACCTTGGTGGAATCCTTGCCGGAGAACGCGCCGCCGCCGTGCGGCGCCGCGCCACCGTAGGTATCTACGATGATCTTGCGGCCGGTGAGACCTGCGTCGCCATCGGGACCGCCGATGAAGAACTTGCCGGTCGGGTTGATGTGCCAGATGGTTTTGTCGGAGATCCAGCCATCGGGCAGCGCCTTGCGCACGTAAGGCTCGACGCGCTCGCGCACCTGATCCGAGGTCATGTCCTCGATGAGGTGCTGATGCGAGACGACGATCTCGCGCACGCCTACCGGCTTGCCGTTTTCATACTGCACGGTGACCTGGCTCTTGGAATCCGGCCCGAGCACCTTTTCGACGCCCGAATGACGGGCCTCCGAAATCAGCCGCAAAATCTTGTGCGCGTAGTGGATCGGCGCCGGCATCAGCTCAGGCGTCTCGTTGGTGGCGTAACCGAACATGATGCCCTGATCGCCCGCGCCCTCTTCCTGGTTGGTGCCGGGCTGCAGCGCATCGACACCCTGCGCGATATCGGCCGACTGCGGATGCAGCAGGATCTCGATGTCGGCGGTCTTCCAGTGGAACCCGTCCTGCTCGTAGCCGATGTCCTTGATCGCAGCCCGCACCACCGCTTCGATATGGTCGTTGGTGACGGTGGAAGGACCGCGAGTTTCGCCGGCGATCACCACCTTGTTGGTGGTGGCGAGGGTTTCGCACGCCGCACGGATCGCCCAGGGGTCGATGCCGGCCTTCGGGCCCTCACGGAAAAACAGATCGACGATCTCGTCGGAAATCCGGTCGCAAACCTTGTCGGGATGACCTTCGGAAACCGATTCACTGGTGAACAAATAAGACGCGCGCATCAACTAACCCCTTTTATCCGCCAGAGCTCGGCGGCCCTTTCATCAGAATGTTCAGATTTGTCAGTCGCGACGCCGCGAGATGACGTAGGATTCATCGTAGAACCAGAGCCCGTTGTGCTTTCGCAAAACCTCTCTTGTGGCATCCAGATAACGGCCGCTTTGGGTCACTTCCGTCAACCGGTCGTCCTCGATTTGGGCGACATAAACCGCCGCGTTCCACGCTGCAAAAGCCGTCGAAGTTCCAATCGACCCGGTGACCTCGTTCGGCAGCGCCTCCATGGCGTAGCGGAAGATCGACCGTTGATCGGAATAGGCATTGAAGTTCAGATCGCGCCCGGCAGAGCCCAGCTCGTATTTCACTGCGCGCAATAGCTCATGACGGCTCACGGCGAAAGGGTTTTCTTTGGGCCAGACGGCCTGGACGATCTCCATGCCGGGGTCCTGCCCATGCGAATGGATACCGATCAGGCGGCCGCCGGCGCGCAGGGCGCGAGCTAGGGGGGCAATGATGCGTTTGGCGCGGAAATTGACAGAAGATTTCGCCCGATAGGGCTGCGACGCGATAATCAGGTCGAAATTGGCCTCGGTGCGGCCAGCCCGGGGGATGATCGAATCCAGCAGGAACCGGTGATCCTCGCGGTAAACCACCAATGCCACCGGCCGCTCATAGGTCGGCATGCCCGAACGGGGGTTGATGCTGGCGCGCCAGTTATCCTCAAGAAAAGCTCCAAGTCCGGCGATCTGGGTCTCGAATTCCCCCGAGGACGCCCCGCGCAGCGGCACTTCGTGCCAGATCATTCCGGCGGCCGCAGCCGGCGATATGGGGGTCAGCGTGGGCGCCTCGGCGTAGTGCATGTTGGTCAGCACGAACACGGTGGCCGGGTGTTCGAACAGCCGGTCCGGCACCTTGTCGAGGGTCAGCCGGACATCCTCCAGGCTCAGTTCCTTGCCGGCGATGTAGAACGGCATATGCGGAAAGCGACCGTGCATCGAGCGCATCACCCGCGCCAGCACGGTGCCGTCGCCAACCCCAGCATCGAACACGCGCAGCGCCGGCGGCCGCGGATGGATGCTGGCGAGTTCGAGCCCGACGCGATCCGCGGTCACCCGCTTCTCGCTGCAGGTATGGACGAACAGCAGGTATTTCTGGCGATTCTCGAAGAAGCGGAAATTGCTGCGCGGATCGCGCCGTTCGATCGGCGCCTCCAGCCCGCGCGGCGGCGGAGCCCCCTCCGGCAGCGACTGGGCGATGAAGGCCTGGATCCGGTCGAGGGTATCGATGGTGATGCGCTTGCCCTCGCGCAGCCGGTTGACCAGCTTGCCGTCATTGACGGCGCGCCGGCCGAAGGTCGATTCCGCCATCCCCGCCTGCCGGCAGAAATCGGTGATTATGGCGAGAATCTGGTCGTTTTTCATCGGGCTAAGTGGTTCTTACAACAGCAACATTCGGGCCCGCCCCAATCCCGCCGCAAGACTTGAAAATCGCGTCGGGAAAACAACGGAGGAAGAGTGGGCAGAAAAACCCTCCCAACGCCTCTTAACACGTTCTGCCCACCGATCAAATGCGGTAGGCGACGCCCCAGCGTCGTGTGAAAGTCGCGGTCGTCTGCTAAGACGCCGTCACCGTCCGCCCGCTCACTTAGTTCAGGAAGTTCCATGCATATTGCGATGATCGGCACCGGCTATGTCGGCTTGGTATCAGGCGCCTGCTTTGCCGATTTCGGCCACCACGTCACCTGCGTCGACAAGGACGGCGACAAGATCGCCGCTTTGCAGCGCGGCGAGATCCCGATCTTCGAGCCCGGCCTCGACGCGCTGGTGGTCGCCAATGTGAAGGCCGGCCGGCTGCAGTTCACCACCGACCTGTCCGGCCCGGTGGCCGAGGCCGACGCGGTGTTCATCGCGGTCGGCACCCCGTCGCGGCGCGGCGACGGCCATGCCGATCTCTCTTACGTCTATGCCGCCGCGCGCGAGATCGCCGCCGCGCTCACGGGCTTCACGGTCGTCATCACCAAGTCCACGGTGCCGGTCGGCACCGGCGACGAAGTCGAGCGGCTGATCCTGGAGGCCAACCCGGCGGCCGATGTGGCGGTCGCCTCCAATCCGGAATTTCTGCGCGAGGGCGCGGCGATCCGCGACTTCAAGTTTCCCGACCGCATCGTGGTCGGCACCTCGGA
>JAQGKA010000618.1 GCA_028290355.1 Tardiphaga sp.
CGACGCACGAGTTTCTTTTTTGCTTTCTTGGCCATTGTAGCTCCGATTCTGAGTTGAGTAATTCGATCAGCACACTTGTTGCCGATGATATGAAAGGATCAAACGTCCGGTTCGACGCGCGAACGCGCCCACCATCGTCAAATCACGCAGCTATCTATACTAAAGAAGTACAGAATGACATAGCCCCTGATGTCACAGAGCGATGTCCTGAATTGCACTGGTTTTGTTCTTCGTGAGCCACGTGTATCTCGCGGGATTTGCTAGTTGACCAGATTGTGAGTCGCCTGCAGTACTATTTACGCGTCGTTTACTCAAAATACGGCTTGTCGCATGCGTTTCTGAATCTCGCGATTTTGATGCGGCGCATTTAAGTCTTGTTAGGCGGAAGATGGTACCTATCTGCTTTTATTAGCATAGGTTTTCGCCGTGACGATTGCCGCCAGCCCGCAGATTCGCCGCTTCCGCCGCGCACAGAGCGGCAACGTGGCCGCTATTTTTGCGATCACACTCGTTCCCTTGTTGTCAGCCATGGGTTGCGCCATCGACTACACCCGGGCCGCGCAGATTCGCAGCCAGCTGCAAAATGCCATCGATACGGCACGCGTCGGGTCGGTTGCCAAGGCCTCGCCGGGATTTGTAGCAGCCGGTGCGATGACATCGGACGGGCCGATTGCCGCAGGCGTCGCCGACGCGACCAACCTCTTCAACGGCAGTATGTCCGGCAAAGCCGGCTATACGCTCAACAGCCTGACGGTCAATGTGGCCAAATCATCGGGGAAAGTTACGTCGACGGTTCAATTTTCAGCCCAGGTGCCGACCACATTTGCAGCGATCATGGGCTGGAAGGTCATGACGGTCACGGGGACATCGACATCGACCGCATCGATGCCGCCCTACATCGATTTCTATCTGTTGCTGGATAATTCACCATCGATGGGCGTGGCCGCAACGCCGGCAGACATAACCCAGATGCAGGCAAAGACCGGCGGCTGCGCTTTCGCATGTCACGACACGACCACGTCGAACAGCAACTACGATATTGCAAAAAAGTGGAATATTTCCACGCGAATCGACGTCCTGCGGACAGCGACCCAGCAATTGATGGACACCGCCAGCGCGACAGCGATCTATCCAAACCAATTCAGAATGGCGATATACGACTTCGGCGCATCGTCCGCAACGATCGGACTGAGGAACCTGTTTTCGCTGTCGACGAACCTGTCGAGTGCCAAGACCGCGGCTGGCACTATCGACCTGATGTCGGTCGCCGGCCAGAATGACAAGTATACTGCCGACAAGGACACTCCGTTCACCAGCGCTTTTCCTGCCATCAACAGCGCGATCAGCTTGCCGGGAACTGGCACATCCTCTGCACCGCTCAAATATCTGTTTTTTGTGTCTGATGGCGTCGCTGATGAAAGCAACACGGCCTGTCTCAAGCCGCTTTCTGGCGCCACACGCTACCAGTCGCCGATCAATCCGGCCTTGTGCACGACACTCAAGGACCGCGGCATCAAGATCGCGGTCCTGTACACGACCTACCTGCCCCCGACCGACAACTGGTATGCGACCTGGATCGCCCCCTTCAACAAGGGACCCTACGGCCCTTCTCCTAATAGCGAAATCGCGCAGAACATGCAGGCCTGCGCATCGCCCGGCTTCTATTTCGAGGTTAGCCCAACGGATGGCATTTCGCAGGCGATGAATGCGCTGTTTCAAAAAGCCGTCGCCGACGCCCGCATCAGCAGCTGAGCGGCATCTATCTTACCCGCGAATTTGCGCGGCCGTCAGCGCCGGCGAACCATTGCCGGCGGCCTCGGCATCCTTGATTAGCAACATCACGCGCCGCGCCAGCGGAGCCTCGATACCGTGCTGCGCAGCCAGTTGCACAATCACGCCCTGCAGATAGTCGACCTCGGTGCGGCGGCCGCGCTGCAGATCCTCCCACATGGATGATCGCGCATTGGCATCGATCTTCATGGTGCGCCCGAGCAGCATATTGAACAGGCCGTCGGGCAATCGCAGCAGATGCGGCGTCAGGCTAGCCGGGATCGGCGTCGCGGATACCGGCCGGATGCCGTCCGCTTTCAGCACGGCCAGGCCCTCCGCCATCTGATCGGCGAACAACACGCGCCATTCCCGTTGCGTAAGCTGGGCGCGCAGCGGCAGGCCGGATAGCGCGTTGAGCGCATTGTTGAGATTGACCAGCAGCTTGCCCCACTGCACGCCGGTGATGTCGTCGGTCGGGCGCAGCGCGAGATGTTGGACAGAGAGGGCTTCGGCGGTGCCAGCCGCATCCCGTTCGATGACGATAGCGCCCGATGTCGCGCGGTGGCTACGGCCATCGCCCATTGCGATCACGTTGAACGGCACCATACCGCCCAGCACACGCCATCCCGGCAAGCGTTCGCGGAGTACGGCGACATTGCCGACGCCGTTCTGCAGGCTGACGATGACGGTATCGTCGGACGCGTAACGCGCGATCAGATCGGCGATCTCCGCGGTGTCCGCGCTCTTCACCGTAACCAGGATCGTGCCGGCGTGTTTGAAAATCGCCGGGTCGTCGGAAAGGATCAGTTGGTCCGCGGCGACCGTCCGGTCGAGCCCGTCAAAACTCGTCACCCTCAGGCCATGGCTTTGAATCTCATCGATCATCCGCGCCCGCGCCAGCATCGAAACATGGCGACCCGCAGCGGCGAGAACGCCGCCGACGAAGCAGCCTATGCTGCCGGCACCTGCGATACAGATCGACCGCTCTGCAATCACTTCATCACCCGTTCATCTGGCGACTGGTAGTAGCAAAATGCCGCGCTGCTGCCTATCGGCGGATACCGGCGCGCCTTGTAAGCGTCATATCGCACCGCTATGCTCCGTTCCGGGCTGGTACCACAGGAGATCACGATGGGTTTGCTCGATATCCTCAATGGCATGCAAAACGGCCCACGCGGCCCAAGCGATCCCAACGCCAAGAGCGAAGGCATGTCGCCGATGACCATGGCGATCCTGGCCTTGCTTGCCTACAAGGCGGTAAAACATCTCGGCGGCAGCAGCCAGCCCGGCACCCCAGCGCCGGCACCGACGCCGCTTCCTAACAACACCATCAATGCCGGCCTGCCCGGTGGGCTCGGCGGCGGTGGTCTTGGCGATCTGCTGAAGGGCGGCCTCGGCGGCCTGCTCGCGGGCGGCGCGGCGGGCAGCGTGCTCAGCGGCGGCCTCGGCGATCTGCTCAAGCAGTTTCAACAGAACGGCCAGGGCGAAGCCGCCAATTCCTGGGTCAGCCCGGGGCCGAACAAGCAGATCGCGCCAGGCGACCTAGCCAGTGCGCTCGGCGCCGACCAGATCAATTCGCTGACCTCACAGACCGGACTGTCGCGTGAAGAATTGCTGTCCGGTCTCAGCCAGCACCTCCCGGAAGTGATCAATCACCTGACCCCGGACGGGCGACTGCCAACCGAGAGCGAAATCTCGCGCTGGATTTGATCGATCTTTATATTTAAAAAAGGACAACAGCCATGGGCGGCATTCTCTGGATCATCATCGTTGGTTTCGTCGCGGGAATTATTGCCCGGGTGATCTCTCCCGGTCCGAATAACCCCGCAGGCTTCATCCTGACGACCGTGCTTGGCATCGCCGGCGCTTTTCTCGCCACCTTCATCGGCCAGGCAATCGGCCACTACGGTCCGGACCAGGGCGCTGGCTTTATCACCTCAATCATCGGCGCGCTGGTGGTGTTGTTCATCTGGAACAGGCTGGTGGCCAGCCGGGTGATTTCAGACCCAGGCGCGCGCTAGACGCTCGAAGGAAAAAACCTCGGGCCATGACCCGAGGTTTTTTGTCAGGAAGCCATCAGGCCGTGAGATGCATGCCGGCATCCATGCGTACCAACTCGCCCGTCATGTTGCTCGACGGCGAGGTGGCGAGGAAGCAGATCAAGCCTGCGACATCTTCCGCGGTCGAGGCGACCTTCAGCGGCGCCCTCGCCGTCACGGTAGCGCGCACCTTGGCGGCGGCATCGGCGCCGCGGCCCTTGGTGAACCACGGCGTATCGATATAGCCGGGGCAAACCGCGTTGACACGGATCAGCGGTGCCAGCGCCCGCGCCAGCGACAGCGTGATCGCATTCAGCGCACCCTTGCTGGCGGCATAAGCGATGGATGATCCGCCGCCGGTGATCCCGGCCATCGACGACACATTGACCACGGTCGAGGCGCGACCCGAGGCCGTGGCGCCGGCTTCAAGCAACGACCGCGCGGCGCGCACCATCTGGTACGGCCCGACGGTGTTGACGGCATAGATCTTCTGAAAATCTTCCGCGGACAGTCCGTCGAGATCGCCATGCGGCACATGCTTGGTCGTGCCGGCATTGTTGATCAGCGCATCGAGGCGCCCCCACGGCGCCGCGGTGGCGACGATCTTCCTGCAATCATCGTCATTCGAAACGTCGCCTTGCACGACGACCACTTCGGCGGCGCCGGCGGCGCGACAGAGGTCAGCGGTGGCTTCGGCTTCCGTCTGGCTCGACGAATAATTGATCACGATCCGCGCCCCGTCCTTGGCGAGAATGGCGGCGGTCGCCGCTCCCAACCCGGACGCAGACCCCGTAATCACCACGCACAAACCATCCTTCGACATCTGCATTTTCCCTGTTGTGTTGCCGGCTCGATCGCGAGGTACCATAGCGTTGGCAGGCTGGTATACAACGACACGAATGTCCGTTGTGCGGAATAAATCGCCTGTGTTGCCAAAGGCATCATGCCGTCACCGCAGGCCCCCCTGCGGACATCCGCGCTTGTCATCCCCCGCGCTTTTCCGCATCATGAATCAAGAAAAAGTGGCAGCACCCCATGCGAGGCATTCCCGCCGAATGAGATGTGCGCTTTCAAACGGGGAACGCTGTGACGGAGACTGACAATATTGTTGCCGAGACCGCGGAACGTATCTTCGCCGATCTCGCCGATGCGCAGACCATCAATCATAGTAAGGATAGCGCTTGGAAGGCGCCGCTGTGGCATGCGCTGACCGACGCCGGCCTGCCGCTGTCGTGGGTACCGGAAGAATGCGACGGCTCCGGCGTCAGCATGGCCGAAGGTTTTGGCGTGCTGAGCGCCGCCGGACGCTCTGCCGTCGCGGTGCCTTTGGCGGAAACCATGCTGGCCGGATGGCTGCTGGCGCAGGCGCACCTCGCGTCGCCCGAGGGCATGATGACCGTGGCACCGGCGAGCCCGAAGGACCGCATCACGCTCAATGCCGACGGCACCCTCACCGGCCGCGCCCGCGGCGTGCCGTTCGCAACCGAAGCCAAACACATTGCCGTGGTCGCCACCGGCATCGGCGGCGTCTCGATCGCCCTGGTCGATGCCAGCGCCTGCCGGATCGAGGCCGGACTCAATCTGGCGAATGATCCGTCGAACACCGTGACCTTCGACAAGGTGCAGCCGATCGCGATCAAGTCCGCGCCGAGCGGGTTCGACCAGAGTTCATTGATGCTGATGGGCGCATTGGCGCGCAGCCTGCAGATCGCAGGCGCGATGGAGACCATGCTCGACCTCAGCGTGCGCTATTCCGGCGAGCGCGTGGCGTTCGAGAAGAAGATCTCGAAATTCCAGGCGGTGCAGCACAATCTGGCAAAGCTGGCCGGCGAAACCTCAGCGGCGCTGGCCGCGGCGAGCTCTGCCGCCGATGCGCTGTCGAACAGCCCTTCGTTCGACGACGCCATCTTCCTCGAAGCTGCGTCCGCCAAGATCCGCTGCTCGGAAGCTGCCGAAAAGGGCGCCGCCATCGCACATCAGGTTTTCGGCGCGATCGGTTTCACGCAGGAGCACATCCTGCATCGCTACACGCTGCGCGCGCTGGCCTGGCGCGACGATTTCGGCAGTGAAAGCTACTGGGCGGTGGAGCTCGGCAAGCTCGTCGCATCGCGCGGCGCAGATGAGCTGTGGCCGCTGGTCGCTTCGCGCTGACATCGACATACCAAGACTTCTGAAGAAGCGAGACTCATCATGACCGCAGCCCTTCGTTTCGACCCGATCCGCCTGCCGCCGGAATGCGAGGTGCTGCGCAAGGAAGTGCGCGCCTTCCTGGCCGACGAGATCGCCGCCGGCACCTTCGACCCGCACAAGCCGCAGCGCGAGGATTCCGACGCGCCGGAATTCTGCCGCCGCGTCGGCGAGCGCGGCTGGCTCGGCATGACCTGGCCGAAGCAATATGGCGGCCACGAGCGCAGCTTCCTCGAACGCTACGTCGTTACCGAGGAAATGCGCGTCGCCAATGCGCCAACCCGGCGCTTCTTCGTCGCCGACCGGCAAAGCGGCCCGGTACTGCTGAAATACGCGCCCGAACATATCAAGATGGATATCCTGCCGCGGATCTGCCGCGGCGAGGTCTGCTTCTCCATCGGCATGAGCGAGCCGAATTCCGGCTCCGACCTGTTCGCCGCCAAGACAAAAGCCACCAAG
>JAQGKA010000637.1 GCA_028290355.1 Tardiphaga sp.
GCCAGTTCGCACAGCATGCAGGTCGAGCTTCAAGCCGACAATGCTGCCGGAAAATTCTTCGGCGGCAGCTACTGCAATGTGCACTTCGAAATTCCGACCGACGCAAATTTGGTAAAGATCCCATCGACTGCGCTCATCACCAGCAATCAGGATACCCAGGTCGCTACTCTCGACAGCAATAACAAGGTCGTCCTCAAGAGCGTGCAACTGGGCCGCGATCTCGGCGACAGCGTCGAGGTCATTGCCGGCCTGTCGCCGTCTGATCGGATCATCAATAGTCCCCCGGAGACGCTGGCTACCGGCGATGCGGTTCGCGTAGCTGGTGCAACGTCGCAGGTCGCCGGGCCGGTATCGTCTTCGTCTACGTCCCGGCAATGAGTCCCCCCATGCCGGCCGCAGACCTTCCTTTCGCCGGTCGAGACGTCAGGCTGGACCTGTTTCGCGGCCTGGCGAACTGGGCGATCTTTCTGGATCACATCCCGCACGAAGTGCTGAGCTGGATCACAAGCAAGAATTACGGCTTCAGCGATGCCGCCGATCTATTTGTGTTCATATCCGGCTATACCGCCGCGCTCGTATTCGGAAGAGTAATGATTGAACGTGGCTGCGTAGCGGCTGCGTCGAGGCTGGCAAGGCGCGCTTTCAAGCTGTATGCCGCGCACATCATCGTGGTCGTCATCTACATCGCGGTTATTGCGTGCGTCTCACGTGAGTTTCACGATCCGGATGACCTGAATCAGTTCAACGTCGCCGTTTTCATGAACACGCCTTTCCGGGAATTTATCCAGGCGCTGGCTCTAAGATACAAACCCGTCAATCTGGACGTGCTTCCGCTCTATATTCTGCTGCTGGGCGCGTTCGCACCGGTTCTGTGGCTTATGGTTCGCAAACCGAATTGGACATTGGCTGGCTCGCTAGTCCTGTATTTTGTCTCCAGGCATTTTGGCTGGAATCTTCCGGCCTCTCCGTCGGGATTCTGGTACTTTAATCCGTTCGCCTGGCAATTGCTGTTTTTTCTGGGCGCATGGACCTCTCTTGGCGGCGCTCGAGTCCTTCAGCCGATTGTTCGAACAAGGACCGCGTTCTGGCTCGCCATCGCCTACCTTGTCTTTGCTTTTATCGTGACGACGGCCATTCGTGTACCAAATCTCGGCGGTCTCCTTCCGCATTGGATCCTGCAGCCATTTGATCCCGACGATAAGACGAATCTCGCGCCTTACCGGATCGTTCACTTTATTGCTCTCGCTATGGTGGTCACCCGGTTTCTGCGTCTGGGTTCGCCAATTCTGCAGTGGCGCGCGCTGGCACCGCTGATCAGGTGTGGCCAGCACTCGCTTCAGGTCTTTTGCACCGGCATCGTCCTCTCGTTTTGCGCCCATGCCGTGATCGAACTAAGCTTGAATTCGCTTTGGGTTCAGATTGTCGTTGGCGCGATAGGAATATCGCTCATGACGGCAGTCGCATACTACTTTGACGTGGTCGAAACAGCGGGATCGCGTGCGCCCTTCGTCTGTTCAAATTGGAGAACTCGCATGACAGGTGGCTTGGAGCTCTTTTTTGGCCGGCGATGACGGCCGCGTTCCTGGCCTCGCTGGTCGAGGTGGTTGAGGTGATCGAAACTCTCACGGTCGTGTTGGCCTGGGGAGGGAAGTGTCGTCAGACTGGAAGCAAGTTCGACGGATCAGAGTATCGAGGTAGTCGTCGAGGACCGGGTGTTGGCATGCCCGGAGATGAACTCAGTCGGGTCCGACAGCGTTACTATCGTGCCAGCAACGTCGGGACGATCCCGGGCCCGGGCAGGGGGTTGTATTTGGTCGATGAAATTGTTCGCCAACATCGCAGGCGTGTCGAGATTGAAAGCAAGGAAGGCAGCGGCACCCGCGTGGTGGGTCACCTTGCCAATAGAGGCTACGGAGTAAGACATTGACTAGGATACTGTGCGTTGAGGACGATAGTGAGACCTCTTTCTTACTGAGCGAGGCGCTTACGGAGCTCGGCTACAGCGTGGAGCTTGCGCCCGACGGGGAGAGTGGACTTGCCGTGATTCTCAATCGATGTCCCGATCTAGTTATTTGCGATGTCCGAATGCCGCGTATGACCGGCTTTGAACTACTAGAAAATGTGGTCGCGGCCGGACCACACTTCAGTGACCTTGCTTTCGTTTTTCTAACCGCGCTCGCCGATCGCGATAGCGAGCTTATCGGACGGCGTCTAGGTGCTGACCACTACCTTACGAAGCCTGTCGATTTGGAGATGCTCGGAATTGTGGTTGAGAATCGCCTTCGACGCTCAAACAATCGATCTAACCAAGAGTCGCGGCCCCCGCTAACCGATCGAGAAAAGGAAGTATTAACATGGGTCGCCCGTGGCAAAACCTCATCGGAGATCGGAACGATCCTGAGCTTAGCCGAGCGAACCGTAAACTTTCACTGCGATCAAGCGATGAAACGTCTCGATGTTAACAACCGGACACAAGCGGTTGCTAAGGCCATTACATGTCGTTTGATTGTGGCTTAGTCGGCTTCGTCACAGATCGGCGGAGATATGCTGTTCAGGGGAAGCAGCTCATCCGCTCGAATTTCTGCAGATCAGCACATTACACGTATCGGTGTCGCGCCAGTTGTACGAACCGCGTCGCCAGCCGCCAGTGTTTGGTGTCCACCACCGGCTGCGTGCGGCATAAGAACTCTGGTGTGAATGGTCTGCGCTTGTCAATTGCATTATTTCTTGCTTGCTCCGCACGTGGCCCTTGAATGATAGAACTAACGACGAAGCCAGTAACGAGAGGGGCACTGACACTGGGAACTATGAGGCCCTGCGGATGCGGCGCCCCGAAGGGGCAACACCATCGCCGGGCAGACAAACCTGCTGGCGCTGAACGCGACTATCGAAGCCGCGCGGGCCGGAGAGGCCGGACGCGGCTTTGCGGTGGTTGCCTGCGAAGTGAAGGCGCTGGCAGAGCAGACCGCGAAAGCCACCGGTGAGATCAGTCAGCAGATCGGCGGCATTCAGGCCGCGACCCAGGAATCGGTCAGCGCCATCAAGGAAATCGGCGACACCATCGGGCGCATGTCGGAGATTTCATCGACCATTGCGTCGGCGGTAGAAGAACAAGGTGCGGCGACGCAGGAAATCTCTCGCAACGTCCAGCAGGCGGCGCACGGCACCACTCAGGTCTCTTCCAACATCACCGACGTGCAGCGCGGCGCCAGCGAGACCGGCTCGGCGTCGTCGCAGGTGCTCTCCGCAGCGCAATCTTTGTCTAGCGAAAGTAACAGGCTGAAGCTGGAAGTCGGCAAGTTCCTCAACTCGGTGCGCGCTGCGTAACGAGCGGGTATCCTTGGCCTTGCGAAATGATTTGGCTTGACGACCACGGTCGAAGGCATCGAAGACGCCGGGCAAAGGAGAATGGATGTACGGAGGGACAAGGCTACCTGCGGGACAAAAGCTATCCCGGCAGCCGATATTCCTGTGTTGCTCAGTACCGAACGACTCACTTCCGCCGCCGCCTCTGGCGACGAAGCTCACCGAGTGCGTCTCGCCAAAGATCGGATTTGACGGCACTTTGCTATGCCTAGCTCTGTTGCTGTGAAGGTTTGCGGATGCCGGCCGATGATGGTGGCGCGGCGCACACGAGGGCCGGCGTATGCAAACCTCCAATTTGTCCGAAATGATTCGAGCGCCCGATTGAGAATACCGTCACCGGACGCTCGCGGCCGCGCGAAAAGCTGTGGCGGATCTGCGAGCTGTATTCGAGATGAGCGAACGGCGGACGTGTAGAGTCATCGGCTGCTGCCGCATGACGTGAGGTACAAGACGACCTGGGCGGAAGATATTCTCTGGCCGCGGGACAAAACCGGATTATCGACCTGTCGGCAACGACGCCATGCCCTTGGTGTCACGGCGGCCGTCGCGCGGCTCGCTGAGGTCGACCGGGTTTCGCGTCATGGTCAAAGCAATGACGGAGCCGGCGATCAGGAAGAAGCCGGCAATGCCGAAGGCCCAATCGTAGCTGCCGGTCGCTTCGATCACGTAGCCGGTG
>JAQGKA010000642.1 GCA_028290355.1 Tardiphaga sp.
GCAACTTCAGATGATGAAGTTCAACGGCGAACGCTGGGAGCTGTTCGGGCCTATCATCGAGGATGATGTGAACGGGTGAGGGAATGGGCCCGCGACCGGCTCGGTCTCGTTCCCCGGACGCGGTGCAACGCGCCGCACTTGCGGCGTGGTGCGCCGCAGATCCGGGGTCCAGCTTGCGTTAACGAAGCGGGGTCCCGGATCTGCGAAGCGGCATAAAGAATGCCGCATCGCGTCCGGGACACGAGAACGCGTAGGGCGGATTAGCGCAGAGCGTAATCCGCCGTCTTTCTCGCCGTCACGGCGGATTACGCCAGTTCGCCTGCGGCGATCAGGCTAATCCGCCCTACGCGCTGATGGGATTTTGTAGCACGGCTCTGTATTGCTGCGCTGTGGATTACCCGCTCGGAACGTTTCTGCCTCGCTTTCAATCGCACATTTCTGTCTCTAGCCTTGACGCCAATTTGCGCATCAAATCGTATAGCTGGTCATCCTGAAACGCTTGCGCCGCTAGTGCCATTGTTTGCACGCCTCGGTAGAAGTAGTTTACCGCGTCACGTTGCTGGCCTGCGTATCTGAATTTCTTGAAAGCGCCGCTAACGTCAGCGCGCGGGGGCACACCACCATACATATCCATTATGTGCGGCGAAGCTGCGTGGACAAAACCCGAATAAGCCTTTGTGAGAACCTTATCGATCGCCTTTGCTCTCGCGGCGTCTTTTTCTGATAGCCCTTTTTTATGGATATACTCTCGTATTTTCTCCCGCTTTAGCATTCCTCGGCTTTCGTGCGATCCGACAATGTCCGAGGGGTCCGCAAATTCTTCTGCATAGAAATAGTCTAGAAATTGGCTATGACGTTCAGTTATCTCCTCGTGAATTACGGCTATCGACAGAAACCAAACATCTTCTTCGATTTCGGCCACTGCACGCTGCACCATCCCCTGTTCCTGAAAAAGCCCGCGTTCTAGGAGAGCTTCGATCGCGTGCAGCCCGCTAATCATTCGGGCCAACTTCTGGACGATAGCTTGTTGGATGGTTCGCTCTTCGTAGCGAAAGACAAAACTTCCAGCCCAAGGCTTTCGCACAGGCAGCGGGACTTTCGCTTCAATTTGACGGAACGTGTTTTCCAAAGCTTCCAGAACGCGCTGAAATAAGGAGTAAAGCATCGAGTATTCCGAACAATGACGGCCGCAGCTTGCATGTACATCCGGACTACCACGAACGACCCTGCGTCTGCCGTTCCATCTACAATTCGCTTGTATAAAATCTAAATGTCCCTCTGATTCTGTATTCCGAATTGACACCCTCCAGAATTTGACTATATTCCTTTCCACCCTGCTCGCGAGGGGCGCTTCATGAGGCGTTCTGGGAGTGGAGTTGGATGCGGCGCCTGCGGACGTGGCTCGCACCCACGGACTCGGGAGGTCGGGGGTCACCGTCCGTGCCCACTACGGGGCGCTGCCTTCAATGGCTGGACGTGGACAGGTGGAAGGCGGGCGAAATCCCCCTGGAGTGGTCCTGGTGGCCACAAGCCTGGCCCGGAAGTACGGTCCCTCGAACAGAAAAGCCGCGATGGCGCGCCGAAAGGCGACGCGAGCCGGATGCCCGCTGTCGCAGGCGGGCTTCGGAGCGCGACTTGCTACCCAGTTGCGCCTTTCGGCGCGTCATCCCCCTCGTTTTCAAGGGGGACCACTGGAAGGCCCACTTTGCGCGGCGGCGCGGAACCGACGGCGCGTGGGCGCAGATCACTCCGGACATCTGGCTGTTTGACAATCGCATCGGAAAATGACGACGGCACGCGGAACCCGTTTGCGTTGCGTTAACCTCCGCTTAACGGCGCTTTAAACCGGGAACGCTAGGTTCGCCCATCGAGCGGGCGTGGTGTTGCGTATGGCGTGGGGCAAGAAAAAGGGCGGCGGACGCAAGGAGCCGAAGTTCGGGCTCGCCGCATCGCTGTCCGAGCTGCGGCTCAATCCGCTCGACCGCGTCTCGGTCGCGGACGACGACAAGCCGAAGAAATCTCCGAAGCGCGAATCCGGCGGCGGCGACAAACCGCGCAAAGGCCGCACCAGCAGCAAGGCGCGATCCAAGGGCGGCCTGCGCAGCGGCATCAAGCGGCTGTTCTACTGGGGTGCGGTGCTCGGCCTGTGGGGCGCGATCGCCGTGGCCGGCGTCGTGGTCTATGTCGGCGCGCATCTGCCGCCGATCCAGTCGCTGGAAATTCCGAAGCGGCCGCCGACCATCCAGATCGTCGGCATCGACGGCAGCGTGCTGGCGACAAGGGGCGAACAGGCCGGCACCAATGTGGCGCTGAAGGACCTGCCGCCATATCTGCCGAAGGCCTTCATCGCCATCGAGGATCGCCGCTTCTATTCGCATTACGGCGTCGATCCGCTCGGCATCGCCCGCGCCGCGGTCGCCAACATCATGCATCGCGGCGTGTCGCAGGGCGGCTCGACGCTGACGCAGCAGCTGGCGAAGAACCTGTTCCTGACCCAGGAACGCACCATGCAGCGCAAGCTGCAGGAGGTCGAGCTGGCGTTCTGGCTGGAGCGCAAGCACTCCAAGAACGAGATTCTCGAACTCTATCTCAACCGCGTCTATTTCGGCTCCGGCGCCTACGGCGTCGAGGCGGCGGCGCAGCGCTACTTCGGCAAGTCCGCCAAGAACGTCACGATTGCCGAAGCCGCGATGCTGGCCGGCCTCGTCAAGTCGCCGTCGCGGCTGGCGCCGAACCGCAACCCGGAAGGCGCGGAGAAGCGCGCGCAGACCGTGCTCGCCGCGATGGCCGACGCCAACTTCATCACCGACGCGCAGGCGCAGGCCTCGATCGGCCATCCGTCCTACAATGTGAAGGCGGTGGGCGCCGGCACCGTCAATTACGTCGCCGACTGGATCGGCGAAGTGCTGGACGACCTGGTGGGCCAGATCGACCAGAGCATCATCGTCGAGACCTCGATCGATCCGAAGCTGCAGAGCGTGGCCGAGACCGCGGTGATCGACGAACTCGCGGCCAAGAGCGTCAAGTTCAACGTCTCGCAGGGCGCGCTGGTGGCGATGACGCCGGATGGCTCGGTCCGCGCCATGGTCGGCGGCCGCAATTATGCCGAGAGCCAGTACAATCGCGCGGTCACCGCGAAGCGCCAGCCCGGCTCGTCGTTCAAGCCGTTCGTCTATCTCACCGCGATCGAGGCCGGGCTGACGCCGGAGACGATCCGGCAGGACGCCCCACTCGACGTCAAGGGCTGGAAGCCGGAGAACTACACCCACCAGTATTTCGGTCCGGTGACGCTGACCCAGGCGCTGGCGATGTCGCTGAATACGGTCGCGGTGCGGCTCGGGCTTGAGGTCGGCGCCAAGAGCGTGGTGCGCACCGCGCACCGGCTCGGCATCTCCTCGAAGCTCGAGGCCAATGCCTCGATCGCGCTCGGCACCTCCGAGGTGTCGCTCACCGAACTGGTCGGCGCCTATGCGCCGTTCTCCAATGGCGGCATGGGGGTCACGCCCCATGTGGTGAACAAGATCCGCAACGTCGAAGGCAACAAGGTGATCTATGCCCGGCCGGCGGACGCGCTCGGCCAGGTGATCGATCCGCGCAGCGTCGCGATGATGAACACGATGATGCAGGAGACCTTGCTGAGCGGCACCGCCCACAAGGCCGAACTGCCGGGCTGGTCCGCCGCCGGCAAGACCGGCACCAGCCAGGATTTCCGCGACGCCTGGTTCATCGGCTACACCTCGAAGCTGGTGACCGGCGTCTGGCTCGGCAATGATGACAATTCGCCAACCAAGAAAGCCACCGGCGGCGGATTGCCGGTGGAAATCTGGACCCGCTTCATGCGCGCGGCGCATCAGGGCCTGACGCCGGAGCCGGTGCCCGGTCTGCAGCCATCAGGCTTCTTCGCCACCGTCGCGCAAGCGGTCTCGCAGGTCGTGCCGGGATCGGCGCCGCAGTCGCTCGCTCCGCCGCCGGGCTATGTGCCGAGCGCGCCGATCTACAACGGCACCCGCCCGCAACCGGCGGCGCCAACGCAAGCGGCCTATCCCGGCGCGCGCGCAGCCCCGCAGCCCAACGCCCGGCCCGAAGCGGCAAGCGGATTGGACGGCTGGCTGGTGGAACGGCTGTTCGGCAGATAAGCGGGCTTAGTCCTGCACGCCGTAGCGGTGCAGGTCGTTGCCGTGGGTGTCGAGCCAGGTCTTGGCGCGTTCGACGGCGCCGCAGATCTTCGCCACCACTTTCCAGAACTTGGCGGAATGGTTCATCTCGACCAGATGCGCGACTTCATGCGCGGCGAGGTAATCCAGCACATAAGGCGGCGCGAGGATCAGGCGCCACGAGAATGACAGCGATCCCGCCGAGGTGCACGACCCCCAGCGGCTCGACTGATCGCGGATCGAGATGCGCTTCACCCTGACGTTCAGCGTCTCGGCATAATACTGCGACGCCTTCTGCAGGTCCTTGCGGGCTTCGCGCTTGAGAAAATCATGGATGCGGCGATCGATATGCTCGCCCTCGCCGGCAACGCACAGGATCTTGTCGCCGCTGTCGCGCGTCTCCGTCCACACCGTGCCGCGGACGCCGGCGCGATGCACGATGCGATGCGGCGTGCCGCGCAACGGCACCACGGTTCCCGGCTGAAACGGTTCTGCCTTCGGCAAGCGGCCGAGACGCGCGGCGATCCAGGCGCCGTGACGCTGTGCAAAGTCCTTGGCGTCGATCAGCGTGCCGCGCGGCGGCATGGTCAGGATCGCTTCGCGATCGCTCGGATGAATGCGCAACGTGTAACGCCGCGCGCGGCGGTGTCGCCGCAATCGAATTGAGAAGATTTGCGAGCCATGCTTGACGGCAAGCGTGAGAGGTTCAGCGGGGCGGCGGTAAAGAAGTGCGCGGAAGGCCATGTCTGCAGGTCCGGTCGTCGGGAAATCGACCGGATTCTGCCATATCCGCCGCCATGAGAATTGCTCGGCGCAAAAACAAATCATTTGCCCAATATACGGGGCCACCTGACTGTTTGTCCCCTACCCAATGGGCCTTGGAACAAGAATCTTGATTCAAAATAACGGCGAAACCAGCTTTTAAAAAATGAAACAATCCTCATTCTTTTAAATGCCGGGTAAATCCGATTTCAGTGCCTGATTTCAGAGGCTTACTAAGTCAGCCTTCGAATCGAAATCCGAACATCGCGCGCGATTCAACAACAGCATTGCATCGACAACGTTGCTGCGCGCGATGTTCGGAACTTTTTTACTCCGCAGCCGCCGCAATCGTCTTCGCGCTCGCCGCCGTCAGCATGAAATCAGAAATGCGCGGCACGATTTCGGATTTGAATCGCGAGCCGTTGAACACACCATAGTGCCCGACGCCCTTCTGCACGTAGTGCACACGGCGATCGTCGGGGATCGAAGAGCACAAAGCATGCGTCGCTTCGGTCTGGCCGAGGCCGGAGATGTCGTCTTTCTCGCCTTCCACAGTCATCAGCGCGACGTTGACGATCTTCGAGGGGTCCACCAGCTTGCCGCGATGGGTCATCTCGCCCTTCGGCAGCGAATGCTTGACGAACACGACGTCCACCGTCTGCAGATAATACTCCGCGGTCAGGTCCATCACCGCCAGATACTCGTCGTAGAAGTCGCGGTGCTTGTCGGCGAGGTCGCCGTCGCCTTGCACCAGGTGATTGAACAGATTCTTGTGGGCATCCATGTGCCTGTCGAGATTCATGCTGATGAAGCCGTTCAGCTGCAGAAAGCCGGGATAAACGTCGCGCATCACGCCGGGATGCGGGAACGGCACCTTGGTAATGACGTTGTTGCGGAACCAGTTGATGCCCTTCTCGGCCGCGAGGTTGTTCACCGCAGTGGGATTGCGCCTGGTATCGATCGGGCCGCCCATCAGCGTCATCGACACCGGCACGAAGGGATCGCCTTCGGCCTCCATGATCGACACCGCTGCCAGCACCGGCACCGAGGGCTGGCACACCGCGATGATGTGCATGTTGCCGCCGAGTGCGTGCAGCATCTCGATGACATAGTCGACGTAGTCGTCCAGATCGAAGCGGCCCTCGGCCAGCGGCACCATGCGGGCGTCGGTCCAGTCGGTGATGTAGACTTCGTGGGTCGGCAGGAAGGCTTCGACGGTGCCGCGCAGCAAAGTCGCGTAGTGGCCGGACATCGGCGCCACGATCAGCACACGCGGTTGCGGCGCGCGCAGCGGACGCGGATGCTTGCGGTCGAAATACAACAGACGGCAGAACGGCTTTTCCCACACCGAACGGATCTCGATCGGGGTACGGACACCGTTGACCTCGGTATCGTTGAGGCCCCATTCCGGTTTGCCGTAGCGGCGCGTGGTACGCTCGAACACCTCGCAGCCTGCCGCGACGGATTTGCCGAATTCGGTATGGGAGAGCGGATTGAGCGGATTCTGGAACAGCATCTTGGTGGCGTCTGTCACCGCGCGCGCCGGATTAAGCGACGCATAGGCCATCTCATACATCCAGTACATCGGCGTGGTCAGAGCCGGGCTTACTTCCGAAGGCAAGGCCGGCGGCCTGCCAAATTCACCGATCGGCATCTATGTTCCCACTGCTGTTGCGTTGCATGATAGTGGGGTCTGCATAGGAAAGCGTCAATGCAGGCATTGCATGGCTGCTGCTAGGAGAGCGGTAAAAACGGCGCTTTTCCCCTTGTAATTAGGCCTATTCACCGCCGGAGATCAGCGAGCCGGCGCGGCGCGCGCTGTTCAAAAGCCCAAGGAATATCGCGAATGAGACAATAAACAGCACGATGTTGATGGCCAGCGCGGCGACCATCAGGTCGGTGCGAAACACGTGTTCGAACAGCAGCGCACGCATGCCTTCGAACACGTAAGTCGGCGGCAGCGCCCAGGCGACCATTTGCAGCCAGTGCGGCAGCACCGAGACCGGATAGTACACGCATGCCAGCGGCATCAGTCCGAACATCAGGGTCCAGACAATGCTCTCGGCGCCAAGGCCGTTTCTCAGAACCAGGCCGGAGACAAAGATACCCAGCGACCAGCTGGTGAAGATCAGATTGCAGAAGAACGCGATCAGCGGCAGGCCGAGACCGAACAGGTTGAACTTGAAGAACACCAGCGCCAGCAGCACCATCGGGATCACGCCGATGGCGAGGCGGATCAGGCTCATGATCATCAGCGAGATCAGGAACTCGATCGGCTTCAGCGGGCTCATCATCAG
>JAQGKA010000666.1 GCA_028290355.1 Tardiphaga sp.
TCGGAGAAGATCTCGTTCAGTTCGGCGAAGAAGCGGTCCTCGTCGGCGGTGGCGAGGTCGCGCAGATCGAGGTCATAGGTCTGCGCTAGTCGCATCAGCAGTTGCGCTGTGACCGGCCGCTGGTTGCGCTCGATCAGGTTGATGTAGCTCGGCGAAATCCCCAGCCCCTCGGCGATCTGGGTCTGCGATAGGCCGAGTTGCTGGCGCACCCGGCGAAAGCGGGGCCCGACGAAAAGTTTCTTGGCCGCATCGCTCGCCATCGCCGGATACCTTCCTGTGACAATCTTTACAAAGTGACAATTGTTACAAGTCGCGATGTTACATTGCATCACCATTAAAACACAAGACATCTATCGTATTGTTCGAGTTTGGCGTTTAGCTACCGACACGTTTCGCAACGCACTGTCACGAATGTCGGAATTAGGCGATGCGGGTTTGTCGTCACCAAAGGGATCATGGACATGAACTTCCAGCCACGTGGGATAAGCGATCTGGCCATCCAGAAGCCAGCCTCCTATCAGAGCGAAATCGAAGCGGCCGAAGCACTCCTCAAGGACAAGGACACGTGGAATGGCGTGAACGCCGAAGCCGTGGCCCGCATGCGCTTGCAGAACCGCTTCAAGACCGGCCTCGATGTCGCGCGCTACACGGCCGCGCTGATGCGCGCCGATATGGCGGCCTATGACGCTGACAGCACGAAATACACCCAGTCGCTCGGCTGCTGGCACGGCTTTATCGCCCAGCAGAAGCTGATTTCGGTGAAGAAGCATTTCGGCACCACCGATCGCTGCTATCTGTATCTCTCCGGCTGGATGATCGCAGCGCTGCGCTCCGAGTTCGGACCGCTTCCCGACCAGTCCATGCACGAGAAGACCTCGGTCCCGGCCCTGATCGAGGAGCTCTACACCTTCCTGCGTCAGGCGGATTCCCGTGAGCTCAACGACATTTTCCGCAACCTCGACGCAGCCCGCAAGGCTGGCGACAAGGCGAAGGAAGCAGCATTGATCGAGAAGATCGACAACTTCCAGACCCATGTCGTGCCCGTCATCGCCGACATCGACGCCGGCTTCGGCAATGCGGAAGCGACCTATCTGCTCGCCAAGAAGATGATCGAGGCTGGCGCGTGCGCCCTGCAGATCGAGAATCAGGTCTCTGACGAGAAGCAGTGCGGCCATCAGGACGGCAAGGTGACGGTGCCGCACGAGGTCTTCCTGGCGAAGATCCGCGCCTGCCGCCACGCCTTCCTCGAAATGGGCGTCGAAGACGGCATCATCGTCACACGCACCGACTCGCTCGGCGCCGGCCTGACGCAGCAGATCGCTGTCAGCCACAAGCCGGGTGACCTCGGCGATCAGTACAATAGCTTCCTGGACTGCGAGGAAATCACCGCCGACAACGCCCGGAACGGCGACGTCATCATCAACCGCAACGGCAAGATGCTGCGTCCGAAGCGGCTGCCCAGCAACCTGTACCAGTTCCGCGAAGGCACTGGCCAGGACCGCTGCGTGCTCGACTGCATCACTTCGCTGCAGAACGGCGCCGACCTGTTGTGGATTGAGACCGAGAAGCCGAATATCGAGCAGATCGCCAAGATGGTCGACCGTGTTCGCGAGGTGATCCCGAATGCAAAGCTGGCCTACAATAATTCGCCGTCGTTCAACTGGACGCTCAACTTCCGTTGGCAGGTTTACGATGCGATGAAGGAAGCCGGCAAGGATGTCAGCAAGTACAACCGTGCCGAGCTGATGAAGGTGGAGTACGACAGCACGCCGCTGGCGATCGAAGCCGACGAGCTCATCCGGACCTTCCAGGCGGATTCAGCGAAGCGCGCCGGCATCTTCCATCATCTGATCACGTTGCCGACCTATCACACGGCAGCTCTTTCGACTGATAATCTCGCGAAGGAGTATTTCGGCGAGCAGGGCATGCTGGGCTATGTGAAGAATGTTCAGCGCGAGGAAATCCGTCAGGGCATCGCCTGCGCGAAGCATCAGAACATGGCCGGCTCAGACATCGGCGACGATCACAAGGAATACTTCGCCGGTGAGGCCGCTCTGAAGGCCGGCGGCGCCCATAACACGATGAACCAGTTCGGCTAACGGTAACAGCAGGAGACTACAATGAGCAGCAATTTTTGGGTGATCGGCGGCGAATTCGGTTCGATGAACTTTCACAAGCTGGTCGAAGGTTCAGCCCAGGTGCAGGGTCCGTTCAAGACCCGCCAAGAGGCTGAAGACGCCTGGAAGGCCGTCTCCGAAGAGAACCGGCATCGCGCCGGCGTGCGCTTCTCCATCGTGGAAGAGCCGCAGCGCGCGATGGCCTGATCGGCCCAACCAATAAGAAAACGTCCAAGGACGTCAGCGGCCTCATCCGGGCAACCGGGTGGGGCCGTTGATGCTTGCGCGGGCGCAACCCTCTGGAAACAAACGGCCTTTCCGGCGTTATTCGTTACTGATAGATTAATATCGTCAAAGCCGCCTTCACAGGGCTTTCAGGAGATGTCGGACGTGCCAAACAGCGGGACCCATCCGGCTGGCGATGCCAAGCCGCTGCGGCTGCGCGATGCCTTGCGCCAGGCCCGCATCGAAGCCGCGGACCGCACCGGCGTGGTGGTCGAACTGCGCGATGCAGAGGTCGCCCGGCTGGAAATTCTCAACGAGGCGCTCGATCCGCTGTTCGCCGAGATTCCTGCGAAGGTCGACATGTTCGACCGCGGCATCAGCCAGGGCGACACGCCGCGGCTGTGGATCGACATGGTCGCCCATGTGATGATGGGAAGGGACAAGCGGATCTATCGCTTCGTCCAGGACACCCGATTCGGCCGCATCGTGATCGCCGAATCGCATGATGTCGCGACAGTGGTGAAAGCGGTCACCGACTATATCGCGCGGCGCATGATCGAGCGCGAGCACGCGCTGGCCACGACGCCCGCGCCGATCGCGGAGAAGAAACCGCGCAGCCGGTTCTGGACATTTGCGTTAGGCATGATCGTTGGTGCAGCCACCCTTTTCGCTGTTGCTCTGTTTGCAGCACTGCGTGGTTACTGAGTTACTGTCATTCCGGGGCGGGAGCAGCGTCAGCTGCGAGCGAACCTCAGCCACTCCAATTGGAGTGGCGGGGAATCCAGAGATGGCTGAACAGATCGGGATTCCGGGTCTGCCCTCCAGCCGGCTTCGCCGACTGAAGTGCATCCCGGAATGACAGCGTCAGGCCAGCGTGGCGCTCTGCAGATCGCGAATGCCAACGCCATCGCCAAATCCGCGTACGCTCTGCTCGCATCGCCACGCGTCGCCATCGCGTTCGATCGCCAACAGATTGTACGCCGCTGCCGGGCGATGCCCGTCTGCCATCGATGACGCCGACGGCACGCCGATCGCGGGAATGCGGTCGCGTGGACCGTCGAACCACATGGTCGAATGGATGTGGTCGTGGCCGTGCAGGATCAGCTCGACGCCATGGCGCTTCAGCACCGCCTGCAAGGCCTCGGAATCGGTCAGCCGCTTGTAGCCGTGTTTGGAGCGCAGCGGATGGTGGATCAGCAGCACGCGAAACAGTTGCTGTCCCGATAGCGCGGTCAGCATGCGATCCAGCGCATCGATCTGCGTCTGCCCCAACCAACCGGTCGCCATGAATGGCGCGGTCGGCACCGCCGTGGAAACACCGATCAGCGCCAGCGGGCCGCGGCGTTGCAGGAAGGGGAAGCTCCCGGCAATAGCTGCATCGCCGCGCATGTAATCGCCGAACGTTTCCGCAAAGCGATGCTGCGTGGCGCGGACATAGGCGTCGTGATTGCCCGGCACCAGCGTGACGCGATCCGGTGTCCCGACGCTTTCCAGCCAGGCGCGCGCCGGCGCAAACTCCGCCTCCAGCGCAAGATTGACCAGATCGCCGGTGACCGCGATGTGGTCGGGCTGCTGCGCCTGCATGTCGGCGACGATGGCGTCGAGCACCTCGCGGCGGTGAATCTTATGCCGGTTGCGCGTCCAGTTGAGATAGCCGAGCATGCGCTTGCCGATCAGCTCGCTGGCGCGCGGGGCCGGCAATGGCGGAATGTGCGGATCGGACAGATGCGCGAGGGTGAACGCCGTCATGGGGTGCAGCCAATCCAGTCGCGCGTGTGAACAAGTCTGAGCACGTCCACCTCATGCCTGTGAAATCCCTCGATGTTTTGGCAAGGTGGGCGGTGTGACGCAAGGACCAACCGCCGTAGCAGCCCAGCCAGGATTTCAGTCGCGATGACTCAACCGACGTTGCGGCAACGACTTGAGCCGGCGCTGCGCAAAATCTTCCACCTGTATTTCCGCTTTGCCCGCGGCATGACGCTCGGTGTCCGGGCCGTGGTGCTCGATGCCGACAATCGCGTGTTCCTGGTCAAACATACCTATGTCGCCGGCTGGTACCTGCCCGGCGGCGGCGTCGAGGTCGGCCAGACTTTTCGCGAAGCGCTGGACCGCGAGCTGATGGAGGAGGGCCGCATCGAGGTGCTCGGCGAACCGGTCCTGCATGGCGTTTTCCTCAACAGCCATGTCTCGATCCGCGACCACGTCATCGTCTACATCGTCCGGCAGTTTCGCCAGGACCGCATGCCCGAGCCGAACCGCGAGATTGCCGCATGCGGTTTCTTCGCTCCGGACGCGCTGCCGGATGGCACCACCACCGGGACCCGGCTGCGGCTCGCCGAGGTGCTGGCCGGCCGGCCGATTGGCGCCACCTGGCGGCAGTGATCGAGGTCGTCCGGCGATGGACCGCGCCGCCGCCAGATGCTATCCCGCCCCCCGACATGACCGATCTTTCCCTCACCATCCTGGCGGAAACCGCCAACGACGCCCAGATCATCGAGCGTTTGCACGCCCGCACCTTCGGGCCCGGCCGCTACGTGCTGAGCGCCTACCGGCTGCGCGAGCACGTCAGCCATCTGTTGGAGCTGTCGTTCACCGCCCGGATCGGCACGCTGCTGGTCGGCTCGGTCCGACAATTGCCGATCTGCATCGGCGATACGCCGGCGTTGCTGCTCGGCCCGCTGACGGTGGAGCCGCCATTCCGCAGCCGCGGCGTTGGCCGCGCGTTGCTGGACCGCGCCATCGGCGACGCCCGCAAGAAAGGCCATCGCCTGATCGTGCTGGTCGGCGACGAACCCTATTACAGCCGCGTCGGCTTCAGGATGATTCCCAAGGGCTCGGTGACCATGCCCGGCCCGGTCGATCAAAAGCGCCTGCTGGTGCTGGAACTGGTCGACGGCGCCTTCACCGATGTGGCCGGTGCGATTCGGCCGGACTGGACTGCGGCGACTTAATTTAACGCCGTCATTCCGGGGCGCGCGCAGCGTCCGCTGCACGCGAACCCGGAATCCAGAAGTCGTTTAGCATATCGAGATTCCGGGTCTGCGCCGAAGACGGCGCATCCCGGAATGACGAGCGAGGGACGTCAGAACTTCAGATTCGCGAACGCCCGCACATTCAGTCCGGGCAATAGCACTTCATCCTTGTTGTAGGACGACGCGTTGCGGATGTTCTCGTTCAGCAGGTTGTTGCCGACCAGTCCCAGGGTCATCTCTCTGGCGCCGAAGGTGCGCGGATCGAGCTTGGTATTGTAGCTGATCTCCGCCTTCAGCAGATTGTAGCCCGGCGTCGGCGTCTCGCCGATGGGGGCGATATCGTTCTGCGCGAAGGCATGCAGTACGTTGATGCGGGCCAGCCAGTTGAGATCGCGCCAGAACAATCCGCCGCCCGCGCGCATCGGCGGGATCCGCGGCACATTGGTGCCGTCGGCAAAGGTGGCGCGGACGATATCGAACTGGTCCTCGATGCCCCAGGTGCCGCCGTAGAACTGCCCGACATCGAGCTGGCTCTGGAATTCAGCGCCGCGGAAGGTGGCGTCACGCTGCGAGTACACCGCCTGCCGGCCTTCATTGTCGGGATTGCCGTCGCCGCAGGACGCAAAATCCCCGCCGCACATCACGCCGGTGAGCCGCCGGTAGATGAAGTTGTTGAACTTCGTATAGTAAGCCGTGGCCTCGAAGCGAAGCGGGCCGTCGGCCTTGCGCAAGCCGATCTCCACCGACTTGGCGGTCTCCAGCGTCAGGTTCGGATTGCCGATGTCGAACGTCGCGGTGGCATCGTGCGCGCCGCGCGAAAACAGCTCGGCGGGTTTCGGCGCGCGCTCGGTGTATTGCCCGGTGATGCTGGCGACCAGGCCGGCCGAGAGATTCTGTATCAGGCCGACGCTGCCGCTCATCGGCGTGAACGAAGGGTTTCGTTCGCTGCTGAACTGCGCGTTGCCGTCGGGCAGGAAGTCCGCCGGAAAGTCCGGCATCGAGCCATGCAGTTCGACGTGCTCGATCCGGCCCGCGACCTGCGCCTTCGTCGTCTCGCTGAACTTCAGCTCGTTGAACACAAAGCCTGCGATGCGCGAATTGTTGTTCGGGTTCCACAGGCCATTGTACAGCGTGCCGGGATTGTCCGGGCTTGGCGCGGTCAATTCCTGATGCCCGCCCTGCAATCCGAACGCTGTCGTCACGGTGGCGAAGCGCGCGTTGAACGGCATCATCTGCACTTCGACGCGGGCTTCCTGCTCCTTGTTGGTGAAGGTCTGCCGTACGCCGTCGGTGGTGGGATCGTTGACGTCCGCAAGCCCGATCTCGTTGTGGCGATAGTCCGTCGCACCGGCCCAGAACCGGATCGCCTCGATCGCCGCCGAGTCGGGGCGATATTCGCCTTTGGCGGTGATCTTGGTCTGATGCGCGTCGATCCGGGTCTGGTGATCGGCGCCGTCGATGCCGGGGATATGATAGAGCGAGTCGTTCTGCGTGATCGCAGCTCCGATGAAACCGCCATCGAAGATGTAGGAACCGCCGACCGACGCGCCGTCGCTCTGCGCGGCCGAATTCGGCTGCCGTCCGTTCACGGTTCGCGTCGCGTCGGTCAGATAGGGATAGCTGGGAATGTTGTAGTCGGTGGCCCTGCGACCATAGACATCGGCATGAACGGCAAAGTTGCCGCCGCCGGCGTCAAGCAGAATGCCGCCTTCCACACCGCGGTCCGCCGAACTGATCGAGGTGCGGGTTTCCGCCGTCATGCAGGATGGCTGCCCCAGGTTTGCCACAGGCGCTTTCACAGGAATGCCATAATTTTGGAACGGTGCCGCGCAGACCGGAAGCGCATCGGGAATGCGGTTGTTGCTGGCACTGACCACGCCGCCGATCGACGTCGAGCCATAGCGCAACGCCGCGGGACCGCGCACCACTTCGACTTGGTTGGTCGCCAGCGGATCGATCGGCACGAAATGATCTTCGCCGAGATCCGAGGCGCCACCGGCGCCGACACCGTTCTCGACGATGCCGACGCGATTGACGTCGAGGCCGCGGATGATCGGGCGGCTTGAGGCGCCCGGTGCGAAGCTGGAGCCGGTGATGCCGGGCTTGGAGAACAACAGATCGCCCAGCGTCGCGCCACCGGCGCGGCGGAGCTCGTCGTTCGGAACGACGGTAACCGTGGCGAACTGGTCAGTGACAACAGGCAGCACGCCGTGCTGCGGAGCCGGCGCGGCGGCGGCTTCCGGCGGCGGCGTGCCGGCATTGCGGCCGGGCGCGGCGCG
>JAQGKA010000683.1 GCA_028290355.1 Tardiphaga sp.
GCACGCCGAGAATATCGGCGGCGATATCGAACTGATGCTGAACCAGCGCTGCCTGATAGGCGCGTTCCCCTGGCGTTATGACGGGCTTGAATCCTGCCCGTGCCGCATCCTCTGCTTCACCGACACAGGCGATGCGGGCGTCGAAGCCATGGGCAACGCCGCCAAGGCGATCATGGAGCGGTAGGCGCCTTACTTACCCTCCCCTGGAGGGGGAGGGTCGATCAGCACTGCGCGTAGCGCGGTGCTGATCGGGGTGGGGTGAGCGTGCGTGTTTGGCGCTGAGATTCACATCAGCGCTGTCACCCCACCCCGTCGCGCATCCGCTTGCGCGGACAGCGCGCCGACCCTCCCCCTCAAGAGGGGAGGGTAAGTGAGCGCGCGCGATTACATCCGCGTCAGCCTTGCATCCGGCGCGTTGGCCTGCAGGGTATTCTGGATCGCTTCGCGCAGCAGCGGATAGTCGGCTCGGTCCCAGTCCGACACGCGGACGTCGGCCAGCAGCGCCGCCGATTTGCCGAACACGACAATGCGATCACCCACGGACATGGCTTCCTCGAGCTGATGGGTGATCAGGATTGCCGTGCTGTGAAATTCGCGCGCCAGTTCGACGAAGGTTTTCCGTAATTCGCCGGCGGTGACTTCATCGAGCGCACTGAAGGATTCATCCGCCAGCAGGATTTCCGGCTGCACCGCAAAGGCGCGCGCGATGGCGACGCGCTGCCGCATGCCGCCGGACAGTTCGCGCGGATAGGCATCGGCGAATTTTTCCAATCCCAGCCGCTTCAGCCAGCTCATCGCGCGTTCGTGCTGGACGTTTTCGGGGATGCCGATCAGCTCCAGCGGCAGTTTGACGTTGTCGAGGCTCGACCGCCACGGAAACAGCCGGTCCTGCTGGAAGATGGTCGCGATGCGTCCTCGAAAATGATTGAAGTCATCATAGGGCGTCTTGCCGCCGATGATGATGCTGCCGCCGGTGGGATGTTCGAGCCCGATCAGCAGATCGAACAAAGTCGATTTGCCGCAGCCGGTCTGGCCGACGATGGCGACCAGTTCGCCGGGGGCGATGCGCAGCGTGAGCTGGTTGATCGCCACCACCGATTGTCCCGATGTGGTCTGGCGAAACACTTTCCGGAGTTGCGCGATTTCGATCGCGGCCGATGCGCTCATGCCCGCCACCGCAGCACGCGGGTCTCGAGTCGGACCAGCAAGGCCTCGAGGAAAAACAACAGCACGACCAGCACCAGCGTCCAGGCGAACACGTCGGCGACCGAAAACAATTCCTGCGCCACCGACAATTGATGTCCGATCCCGGTCACCGCGCCGACAAGTTCGGCGATGGTCACGACGCGGATGGCGAGGCTGAGCGTGATCTTCCAGCTGGTGATGAGGCCTGGCGTGATCGCCGGCAGCATCAGCTTGTGGAAAAACTGCAGCGATGTCGGCCGGAACGAACGGATCATCTGCTTCAGCTCCTTGGAGACCTCGCGCATGTTGTCGAGTGCATCGACGGTGAACACCGGCGCGCAGACCACCACCAGCACGAAGACGATGCGGAATTCGACGCCCTTGAACCACAGCACGGCGAACAGGATCCACGACACCACTGGCACCGCCATCAGGATGCGCACCATCGGCCGCAGATATTTTTCCACGCTCTCGGACAGATACATCACGATCGCCACGGCAACGCCGATAGCGAATGACACCACCAGCGAGAGCAGGACGCGGCCGAGCGTCACCGCGACGTCGAGCGGCGTGATGGTCGCAAGGCTCTTGGCGATACGGCCGAGGCCGGGAATCGCGAAGGCCGGAATGCCCAGCGTCGGCGCCAGATAGGACATGATCTGCCAGACCGCAGCGAACAGCGCGATCGACACGGTCGCCTCGCGCGGCAGGCTGCTGATCAGCAGTGAGCGGCGTGGTTCTTCAAACGGCGTAGCAGGGCGGGTCTCGTCAGGGGGCATAGATGATGGCTTCATCTGGCAGCTTGGGATGGAAGCCCGCGGCCACCGCGCGCTCAAACGTGTCCCAGATTCCCTTGCGCTCGGCTCCCCACGCCGGCTTGGCATCGAAATCCCAGCGTTTCGCGAGCACGGCTTCCTTCAAGATGCCGGGCGGCAGTTTTACTGTTTCCACCGCAATGCGATCGGCGCCATCCGGATCGGTACGCAGGTAGCTGGTGACGTCCTGCAACGCGGCAACGAACTTCTTCGGCGCGTCCGGTATCTTCTTGATGGCGTCTTCACGCATTGCATAGACCAGTTCCCAGCCGGTGTTGCCGGTGAGCTGTTTCCAGGCGTCGTTGGCGTTGAAGATGATCTTCAGCGCCGGGTCGTCCTTCATCATCATGGTAGCGATCGGCTCGATGATCATTGCGGCATCGACGCGGCCTGCGGCGAGCTGCGCTCGCGCCACCGCGAAATTGGCGTTGACCAATGTCATGTCCTTGGCGAGGTCGATCTTGTTCGATCTGGCGTAGATCGATAGGATCTGGAATTGCCCACTGCCCATATCGGCTGCGAGCTGCTTGCCCTTCAGGTCTGCGAGAGACTTGATCGCGGGATCGCGCGCGATCAGCACGAGATCGGCCAGCGTCGCGCCGGTCGCAATGATCTTTAGCGGCACGCCTTCAAGCCGCAGCTTCTGGAAATAGGTGGGGCCGCCGATCAGCGTGTCGATCTCGCCGGTGGCAAGGCCTGCATAATAAGCGGAGAACGATGGATAGACCTGAACGTCGGCCTCGAAGCCGTTCTTGGTGTCGAAGCCGCGCGCCTTCATGATGTTGATGATGATCGGTGCAAAGACGGGGAGAGTCAGGCTGCCGACTCGGATCTTTGGTATCGGCTCGGCGCGGGATACCGTCGCCATCGCCGTGCCCATCAACGTAGCAGCCGTGCCCAATGTAAAGGCGCGTCGTGAAAGTCGGGTCATCGGCAGCTCCTTCAGGAAACGACGTAACAAACAGCTTTTCGATCGCTTTGCGCCAGGCGGCTACATTCGTTTGTAAGCAAATGATATGCCAAAATTGAATCCACTAAATCCTCTTGCAGTGGTGGAATAAGCCTACTAGCATTTCGTTTGTGTGCAAATGAAATTTGCTCTGGCTGCAGGAGGCAACGATGCCGCATGTGACGACGCCCGACGGGACGCGCCTTTATTATGAAGAGGTCGGCAGCGGGAGTCCCGTGGTTTTCGTTCATGAGTATGCGGGCGATTACCGCACCTGGGAACCGCAGCTTCGCTACTTCTCCCGCTCGCATCGCTGCGTCACGCTGAGCCAGCGCGGCTATCCGCCGTCGGACGTGCCCGATGATCCCGCACGCTATGGTCAGGACATCGCGCGCGATGATATCATCGCGCTGATGGATGCGCTCAACATCGACAAGGCGCATATCGTGGGCCATTCGATGGGCGCATCGACAGCGCTGCACGTCGGCATTCACTATCCGCAACGCTGTCTGTCGGTGACTGCCGCGAGTTGCGGCTATGGTTCGAGCCCCGATCCCGCCTTCGTCGAGCAGGGCCGCGCCGCCTCTCGAGAGACAGCCAAGATGTTCGAGACGGTCGACTTCCCGACCGCGGCGGCGCGCTACGCTGATGGCGCGACGCGCCAGACCCACAAGAACAAGGATCCGCGCGGCTTCGCCGAATTCGCGCGCATGCTGGCCGAACATTCGCCGGTCGGCCATGCCCTCACCATGCGCGAACTGCAGGCCAAGCGGCCGATGCTGTGGGAGATGGAAGCGTCGCTGCAGAAGTTTTCGGTGCCGCTGCTGATCATTGTCGGCGACGAAGACGACTGGTGTCTCGACCCCAGCATCTTCCTCAAGCGCACGGTGCCGACTGCAGGCCTGCTGGTCATCCCGCGCTCCGGCCACACCATCACCAGCGAGGAGCCTGCCGCATTCAACGCCGCGCTGGCCGAGCTGTTCGCGGCAGCCGCGTCGGGCTCCTGGCTCTCTCACAAAAAACAGGCCTGAGACGATGAGCACGCCCGGCGATATCATCATCGATATTGCGGACGGCATCGCAACGCTGTGCCTGGCCAATCCGGCCCGCCGCAACGCGATCTCTACCGCGATGTGGAAGAAGATCGGTGCCTTCGCAGGCGATGTCGCAGTGCGACAAGATGTCCGTGTCGTGATTATCCGCGGTGACGGCGAGACAATGTTTTCCGCCGGCGCCGACATTTCCGATTTCGCGACGGCGCGCAGCGGCGAGGGCAATGCCCGCGCCTATGACGATCTGGTCGAAGATACCTGCAAGGCCATCGAGGCGATCCCGCAGCCGACCATCGGCATGATCTTTGGCGGCTGCATGGGCGCCGGCTCCTCGGTGGCGGCGAGCTGCGACCTGCGTGTCGCGGCGGATGATGCTTTTTTCGCCGTGCCTGCCGCAAAACTCGGCCTCGGTTACGACCCGCGTGGCATCGCGCGTTTCATTCGCGTGTTCGGCGCCGGCGCGACGCGCCAGGTGCTGTTCACGGCAGATCGCCTGCCGGCGGCGCGCGCTTATGTGCTGGGCGCCGTGCATTTCATAATGCCAAAGAACGAAGTTGAGGCTGGCGCCAACGAACTGGCGCAGAAGATCGCCGGTAACGCGCCGCTGACGATCAAGGCCGCGAAAGCGGCGATTCGCGCGCTGAGCACTGACAATTCCGATCTGATGGCGGAGGCAGAGCAGTTCTATGCCGCGGCCGACGCCAGCGCAGACTACGCCGAGGGCCGCCGCGCCTTCGCCGAGAAACGACCCCCGCGTTTTACCGGGGCCTGACGACCATCGACCGATTGCTTCGTTCTTATCTTCCAACCCAGAAGGACACTTCCATGGACCTCCAACTCAAAGGCAAATGCGCTCTCGTCACCGGCGGCAGCGAAGGCATCGGCAAGGCGATCGCCATGACGCTCGCGAAGGAAGGCGTCAACGTCGCCATCTGCGCCCGCCGCCTGGAGCCGCTGGAGAAAACGGCTGAAGAAATCAGGAACGCCTATGGTGTGACGGTGGTCGCGATCACTGCCGACCTGACCAAGGACGCGGACGCCAAGAACTTCGTCGAGAAGGCCGCCAAGCAGCTCGGCAGCCTCGACCTGATGATCAACAATGCCGGCTCCGCGCCGGGCGGCGTCATCGAGACGCTGACCGAAGCCGACTGGGAGCAGGCGATGCAGCTCAAGTTCATGGGCTATGTGCGCTGCCTGCGCCACGCGCTGCCCATCATGGTCAAGCAGGGCGGCGGACGCGTCGTCAACCTGATCGGCAATGACGGCGTCAAGCCGTCGTACTGGGAGATCGCGCCCGGTGCCGCCAACGCGGCCGGCCAGAACATGACCATGTCGCTGGCCGGCCAGTACGGTCGCCACAACATCTCGTTCTGCGCGGTCAATCCGGGTCCGGTGCGCACCGAGCGCTGGGCGGGTCTGGTCACCGCGATGTCGCGCGACATGGGTATTTCCTATGAGGAAGCCGACAAGCTGGCGCCGGCGTCGATCGCGCTCGGCCGTATCGCCGAAGTCGAGGAAGTTGCCAATCTTGTCGTCATGCTGGCGTCGCCGCTGGTGCAGATGGCGAACGGTACGATGATCGAGATCGACGGCGGTCAGGACAAGGCGCTGATGGATCGTTTCCGCGATCGGTAAGTCGTAATGGCGCTGCGCTGTGTCTTCCTTCTCCCCTTGTGGGAGAAGGTGGCACGGCCGCAGGCCGTGACGGATGAGGGGTGAGGCAAGCACGAAAGTCTGTACCCCTCACCCGTCTCGAACGCGCAAAGCGCGTTCGATCCACCCTCTCCCACAAGGGGAGAGGGAAGAAGGCGCGCGTGGCTGACGAAGTTTGTCGTCGCGCCTCGCCCGTGATCAAATGTTCGGCGATGTGCTAGGCATGTTGCATCAAGACCAGTCTTGACAACAAAGAGGGTGCGCAAGACTATTTGCGTACAAACTAATTCGAGTAGCAGATGCCGGCTGAAGCGCGACGAGCGAAGCGCCCTGCACTTGCTTGCGAAACCAGCAGCGACAGATAGATTTTATCGCAATCGTCGATCACAACGGAGTTCGATCATGATGACGGCTCGGCACTTTGGTACACTTGCAATCGCCGGCGCACTGGCGATGTCGTTCGGCCACGCAGTCTTGGCGCAGGAAACGATCAAGATCGGTGAGCTCAACAGCTACAAGACCCAGACCGCATTTCTCGACCCCTACAAGAAGGGCTGGGAGCTGGCGATCGAGGAAATCAATGCCAAGGGCGGCGTGCTCGGCAAGAAGCTGGAAGTCATCTCGCGTGACGACGGTTCGAACCCGGGCGATGCGGTTCGCGTTGCCGATGAACTGGTGACGCGCGAAGGCGTCAACATTCTCGCCGGTACGTTCCTGTCGAACATAGGATTGGCCGTCACCGAGTTCGCCGGCAAGAAGCAGGTGTTCTTTCTCGCCGCCGAGCCGCTGACCGACAAGATCACCTGGGCCAACGGCAACAAATACACATTCCGTCTGCGCACCACGACCTATATGCAGGTCGCCACGCTGCTGCCGGATGCGCTTGCCGCCAAGAAGAAGCGTTGGGCGCTGGTCTATCCGAACTTCGAATACGGTCAGGCCGCGGTCGCCGCATTCAAGGAGATGATGAAGGCGAAGCAACCCGACATCGAATTCGTCACCGAGCAGGCGCCGCCGCTCGGCAAGGTCGATGCCGGCGCGGTGGTGCAGGCGATCGACGACGCCAAGCCGGATGCAATCTTCAACGTGCTGTTCGGCGCCGATTTCTCCAAGCTGGTGCGCGAAGGGACGACGCGAGGGACATTCAAGGACAAGACCGTGGTCAGCCTGCTGTCCGGCGAGCCGGAATATCTTGATCCCGTCAAGGAAGAAGCGCCGGTCGGCTGGATTGTCACAGGCTTTCCCTGGGACAAGATCAAGACGCCGGAATACCTGACCTTCCTCGCCGCCTACCAGAAGAAGTATAGCGACTATCCGCGCCTGGGTTCGGTCGTCGGTTATGTCACCATGAAGTCGCTTGCGGCCGGCATCGCCAAGGCGGGCTCCACCGACACGGAAAAGCTCATCACCGCGTTCAAGGGCCTGAAGGTGGATAGTCCGTTTGGGCCGTTCATGTACCGTGCCAGCGATCATCAGGCCACGCTCGGAACCTATGTCGGCAAGATCGCGCTGGAAAACGGCAAGGGAACCATGTCCGACTTCAAGTTCGTCGATGGCGCGACGGTGCTGCCCAGCGACGAGGAAGTGAAGAAGCTTCGCCCCGCGACCGATTGATGTGGAGCACAGCAATGTGCGTCGTTGATCCTCTCCCCGTGATGCGGTTGCGGGGGGAGGGAGTGATCCGATGAGTTTCAACGCATTTCTGTTCCAGGCGATAAACGGTCTTTCCACCGCCTCCGGACTTTTCTTCGTGGCTGCCGGCCTGTCGCTGATCTTCGGCGTCACCCGGATCGTCAATATCGCGCACGGGTCCCTCTATATGATCGGGACCTACATCGCCTACAGCTTTGCCACCAAGCTCGGCGGAGCCTTCGGCTTCTGGGGCGGCATCGTCGCCACGGCGCTGCTCGTCGGCCTGATCGGTGCGGCAATCGAGATCGTGCTGCTGCGCCGGATCTATCGCGCGCCTGAACTGTTTCAATTGCTCGCCACCTTTGCGCTGGTGCTGGTCATCAATGACGCGACGCTGTGGATCTGGGGGCCGGAAGACCTGCTCGGGCCGCGCGCACCCGGCCTGACCGGTTCTATTGAAGTACTCGGCCGTCGGTTGCCGACCTATGATATTTTCCTGATCTTCATCGGCCCGTTCGTGCTGTGGATGCTGCATCTGGCGCTGGCCAAAACCCGTTTCGGCCGCCTGATGCGCGCGGCGACGCAGGACCGCGAGATGGTTGGCGCGCTCGGCGTCAATCAGGCCATGCTGTTCACCGGCGTGTTCGCGCTCGGCGCGCTGCTTGCTGGTCTCGGCGGCGCGCTGCAGATCGCGCGCGAACCCGCGACACTCGCCACCGACCTGATCGTGATCGGCGACGCCTTCGTCGTCGTGGTGGTCGGCGGCATGGGGTCAATATCAGGCGCCTATCTTGCCGCGGTGATCATCGCCGAGGTAAAGGCGCTGTGCATCGGGCTCGGCATTGTGCACTTCGGTGCGCTCTCGGTGAATTTTTCCAAGCTGACCCTGGTCGCGGAATTTCTGGTGATGGCCGCGGTGCTGATTGCACGGCCCTATGGCTTGCTCGGCCGCGAGCAGGTTGCGGTGCGCAGCGTCGCGGAGCCGGAAGAGCCGATGCGGCCGGCCACGCCGACGGTTAAGATCGCCGGCCTGGTGCTGCTGGTGGTGCTGGTCTGCCTGCCGCTGATCGCGAAGAATTCGCCCTATACGCTGGTGCTCGGCGTCGACGTGCTGATTGCCGTTCTGTTTGCCACCAGCCTGCATTTCATCATGGGGCCGGGCGGCATGCACTCCTTTGGCCACGCCGCCTATTTTGGCCTTGGCGCCTATGGCGCGGCGCTGCTGGTGAAATGGTTCGCCGCGCCGATGGGTCTGGCGCTCGCCGCGGCGCCGGTGCTGGCGCTATGCGGCGCGCTGCTGTTCGGCTGGTTCGCGGTGCGATTGTCGGGCGTTTATCTGGCGATGCTGACGCTCGCCTTCGCGCAGATCGTCTGGGCCGCCGTATTCCAGTGGGAGGGCCTCACCGGCGGCTCCAACGGCATTTTGGGCATCTGGCCAGCCGCGCCGTTCGATAGCCGCGGGCCCTTCTACTTCCTGACGCTGGCGCTCGCCGCCCTTGGCGTGCTGCTGCTGCGAAAATTCCTGTTCGCACCGTTCGGTTATGCGATGCGGGCGGGCAGGGACTCGCCGCTACGCGCTGAAGCCATTGGCCTCGACGTCAAGCGCGTGCACTGGCTGGCCTTCGCCATTGCCGGCGCGGTGTGCGGCGTCGCCGGCGGCCTTTTTGCCTTTGCCAAGGGATCGATCTCAGCGGAGACCATCGGCGTCGGCCGATCGATCGACGGCCTGGTGATGGTGCTGCTCGGCGGCATCCAGACATTGAGCGGGCCGATCGTCGGTGCCTCGGTCTTTGCCGTTCTGCAGGACACCATCATGCGCTCCACCGAATACTGGCGCGCACTGCTCGGCGGCATCATCCTGCTGCTGGTGCTGGCATTCCCCAGTGGCATCGTCGGCGGCTTTCTCAAACTGGTCTCGCGCCGCAAGGCGGCATCATGAACGATCTCGCCATCCGCTCCTTGTCAAAATCCTTTGGCGGCGTGCGCGCCGTCAACGAGGTCAGCTTCGATATCAAGCGCGGCGAATTCCTCGCGTTGATCGGGCCGAACGGCGCCGGCAAATCCACCTGCTTCAACATGATCAACGGCCAGCTGGCGTCGGACTCCGGCGAGATCTGGTTCGAAGGCACCAAACTGACCGGCAAGAAGCCGCGCGAAATCTGGCGGCTCGGCATCGGCCGCACCTTCCAGGTCGCTGCGACCTTCAACTCGATGACCGTGATCGAGAACGTGCAGATGGCGCTGATTTCCCATGCCAACCAGATCTATCGGCTGTGGCGACCGGCGGCGTCGCTTCATCGCGAGCGTGCGCTGGAACTGCTGGCGCAGGTCGGCATGCGCGATGCCGCGGACCGGCCGAGCCGCGAGCTCGCTTATGGCGACGTCAAGCGCGTCGAACTGGCGATCGCGTTGGCCAACGATCCGCGCCTGCTGCTGATGGACGAGCCGACCGCCGGCATGGCGCCGAAGGAACGCAACGACCTGATCGCACTGGTGAAGCGGCTGGTGATCGAGCGCGGCATCTCGGTGCTGTTCACCGAACATTCGATGGACGTCGTGTTCGCCTTTGCTGACCGCATCATCGTGCTCGCGCGGGGCAGGTTGATCGCCGACGGCGATGCCAAGACCATTCGCGACAATCCGCAGGTCCGCGAAGTATATTTCGGCACTGGCAAGACCTTTTCCAAATCGGAGGCTTCCTCATGAGCACGCCGATGCTGACGGTCGACAATCTCGGCGCGTCCTATGGCGCCGCCCAGATCCTGGACGGGCTAAGCCTCGAAGTCGGGCGCGGCGAAGTCGTCGCCCTGATGGGCCGCAACGGTGCCGGCAAGACCACGACCATGAAAGCGATCATGGGTCTGATGGCGCAATCCAGCGGCAGCATCCACTTCAACGGCA
>JAQGKA010000031.1 GCA_028290355.1 Tardiphaga sp.
ATGATGACGTCCTGCCAGAACAGCCATTGCCAGCCGATGTGGTCCACATAGAAACCGACCAGCGAGATGCCGGAATTCAGCGCGAAGCCGACGCGGATCGAATAGATCGCGATCGCCGGCAGCCACCATTTCATCGGCAGGTTGCGGAAGATGATCAGCAGCGTCGCCGGCACGAAGGTGCCCAGCAACAACCCGTGGATGATGTTGAGCACCATCAAAACGTTGTAGTCGCGTACCAAGGGGATGATCAGCGAGATCACCGCATAAATCAGCGCCGGAATGCCGAGCACCCGGCGCAGACCGAATGCCGTCGCCATCCAGGCCACCGCCGGTGCGATGAAGATTTGCGACGCGGTCGCGGCGGTGCTGAGCCAGGCGCCCTCGTCAAAACTCAGCGACATCGCGCCGCGAATATCGGGCAGGCCGATCGAGAACAGCCGCGTGTCGAAATTGGCCAGGAACGCGCCGAACAGAACCGCGCCGACCGCGAAGATCGGCCGGTGCGAGATTCCGCCGGTCGAGACCGGACCGCTTTCGATAACCTTATTTTCCGCCATTGCCGCCGGCCGCCGGCTCGTCAGTATTGATGCTTGCGGTCACCGACATGCCCGGCAGCAGGCGCTCGAGCAACGGCTGGCCCTTGTCGAGCACGATCCGCACCGGCACACGCTGCACCACCTTGGTGAAATTGCCGGTGGCGTTGTCCGGCGGCAGCAGCGCGAATTGCGATCCGCTGGCCGGCGATATGCGCTCGACACGGCCGCGCAGCGTCTCATTGGAAAACGTATCGACGACGATCTCGACGGGCTGGCCGGGCTTCACCCGCGTCAGCTGGGTTTCCTTGTAATTGGCGATCACATAGACGTCCGGCAGCGGCACCACGCTGATCAGACTGCTGCCGATGTTGACGTAGTCGCCGGGCTGCACCTGCCGTTCGCTGACCACGCCATCAAACGGCGCAATGATTCTGGTGTAGCCGAGCCGCAGCTTGGCGGCATCGAGCGCGGCCTTGGCGCCGAGCAAATCCGCGGCGCGCTGCTTTCGCGTTCCGGCCAGCACTTCCAGCTGGTGACGCTGCGCAGCGATGATGGCGCCGCTCGCCTTCACATCGGCCTGCGCCTTGGCATAGGCGGCAATGGCCTGTTCGAATTTCTGCCGCGTCCCGGCTTCGGTCTTGGTCAGCGACTGCTGGCGTTCCTGCTCCTGCTGCGCCTCGACCTCCAGCGCCTGCGCGGACACCCGCTGCGCCACCGCCTGCGCAATGGTGGCGTATTGCAGCTCGACCTGATTGGCGAGGTTGTCGAGCGCGGCCTGAGCTCCAGCGACGCTAGCTTCGGCCTGTGCGACTTGCGCTTCATAATCCGCGGGATCGATCTGGATCAGGAGATCGCCGGCCTTGACGTGCTGAAAATCATTGACCGCCACCGCCTTCACCGCGCCGGCAACGCGGCTGCTCAGCCGCGTCGTCTGCGCGCGGACATAGGCATCATTGGTGGTCTGCACCGCCCGGCTGCCGACCCAGGCATCCCAGCGGATAGTAGCCAGGATGATGAAGACCGCCACGGCAAACACGGCCAGCAAGGGAATCGCCAATCGGCGCCACGCCTGCTGTGCCGGCGTCAGCGTGGGCGCCTGGGTCGGATCAGCCTGAGACATCGCTCGTTCCCCAAATAGATGGAAGCGGACTGCCTCTTTCCCATGCCATCCCCGGAGATTCAACACCTCACGTTTCATCAGCCGGTGATTTCGCGGCACTTCGCGAAATACACCGGCTTCGTGCCAATCCTTCCCGACTACGAGGCGGACTTCAACTGCGACGTATCGATCGGCAATTTGCGCAGGCGCTTGCCGGTCAGGTTGAAGACCGCATTGACCACGGCCGGCGCGATCGTCGCTGTGCCGGGCTCACCGATACCGCCGGGTTCTTCGTGGCTATCGATCAGGTGAACCTCAATGGTCGGCACCTCATTGATGCGCATTGCCTGATAGCTATCGAAGTTGCCCTGCTCGACGCGGCCATCCTTCAGCGTGATCTCGCCATAGAGCGCCGCGGTCAGTCCGAACAGGATGCCGCCCTCCATCTGCGCCTTGATGGTGTCGGGGTTGATCATCTGGCCGCAATCAACCGCGCAGACCACGCGCTCGACCTTGACCTGGCCGTCCTTGCCCACCGATACCTCGGCGACCTGCGCGATATAGCTGCCGAAACCGAACACCACGGAAACGCCGCGGCCTTTGCCCGCCGGCAACGGCTTATCCCAGCCGGCCTTGTCAGCGACGAGATCGAGCACTGCTTTGGCCCGCGGGGACTTGTCGAGCAGCGCACGGCGATAGGCGACCGGATCCTGCTTCGCAGTAGCCGCCAGTTCGTCGACGAAACCTTCGACCATGAAAGCATTGTGCGTAGTGCCGACGCCGCGCCACCAGCCAGTGGTCAAGCCCGCCGGCGGCTCATGACGGACGTAGTCGACAAGCAGGTTGTCGAAATTGTAGGGACCGGAGCCGGCTTCAACGGCATCTGAATCGAGGCCGTCCTTGAAAAACGGCGGTGCCCAGCGTGCGAGGATCGAAGAACCGGCGACGCGGTGGCTGAATGCGACGGGCTTGCCCTTGTCGTCGAGGCCAGCGCTCAGCGTGTCGTAATAATAGGGCCGGTAAATGTCGTGCTGGATGTCTTCCTCGCGGGTCCAGATCACCTTGACGGGATAATCAACCTGCTTGGCGATCTGCACGGCCTGGGTGACACCATCGACGTCAAGCCGACGGCCGAAGCCGCCGCCGAGCAGATGGTTGTGCACCTTGACCTTTTCGAGCGGCAGGCCGGTGACCGCCGCCGCGGTGGCTTGCGCGCGCGACACCACCTGCGTGCCGACCCAGACCTCGCAGCCATCCTTGCGGACATGCACGGTGCAATTCATCGGCTCCATTGCCGCATGGGCCAGGAACGGCATCTGATAGACCGCGTCCAGCTTCGTTGTCGCAGCGGCGATTGCCTTCGCGGCATCACCCTGCTTGACGGCGACGACGCCATCCCTGGTCGAGGCATCCTTGAGCTGCTGCACCATGTCGGCGCTGGAGAATTTGGCGCTGGCGCCCTCATCCCACTTGATGACCAGCGCTTCGAGGCCCTTCTTCGCCGCGCCCATGTGGTCGGCGATCACGGCGACGGCGTTATCGAGCTTGACGATCTTGATCACGCCCTTGACGGCCTTGGCCTTGCGGTCATCGACACTACCGAGCTTGCCGCCGATCACCGGACAAGCCGCGACCGTTGCGATCTTCATGCCCGGCACCTTGGTGTCGATGCCGTATTCGGCTGATCCGTTGACCTTTCCAGGGCTGTCGGTGCGCTTCGCTGAAGTGCCGATCAGTGTGAAATCCTTGCGGT
>JAQGKA010000048.1 GCA_028290355.1 Tardiphaga sp.
GACGTTGGCCGGGACATTCTGGAATCGACGACGGCGTCGGGGATCGTAGGCCTCACTTATTACGACGCCGGCGCCCGCAGTTTCTATGGCCAGAAACCGATCAACCATCCCGACGACCTCAAGGGCATGAAGATCCGGATCCAGTCGTCGGAAACCATGGTCCGGCTGATGCAGCTGTTCGGCGCGCAAGGTGTCGAACTGGCCTGGAGCAACATCTACGTCGCGCTGAAATCAGGCGTGGTAGATGGCGCCGAGAATAGCGTGGCAGCACTGATCGTCGGAAAGCATGCCGAGGTGGTGTCGCATTACTCGTTCGACGAGCACACCATGATCCCCGACGTGCTGCTGGACGGCGCCGGACGCCTTGAAAGCATGACGCCGCAGCAGCGCGACATCATTCACGAGGCCGCACGGGCCTCGTATCATCACATGAACACGCTGTGGTCCGCCTTCGAGGCGCAGTCGCGGCTGGAGATCGAGCAGCGCGGCGTGAGGTTTGTCGAGCCGGACAAGGCGCCATTCATCGCCAAGGCCGCGCCCCTCACCGACATGTTTGCCGGCGAGGAGTTTTCGCGCAACCTGCTGCGGCGGATCGCGCAGTCCTGAAGGACACGCGCGGGCGTATCAGCCCTTCACGTCGAGCAGTTCGACGTCGAAGATCAGCGTTGCGTTCGGCGGGATCGCGCCGCCGGCGCCGCGGGCGCCATAGCCCAGCTCGGGCGGAATGATCAGCGTGCGCTTGCCGCCGACCTTCATGGTGGAGACGCCCTCGTCCCAGCCCTTGATCACCCGCTGCACGCCGATCGGAAATTCGAACGGCTCGTTGCGATCGACCGATGAGTCGAATTTCTTGCCCTTGACGCCGTTCTCATAGAGCCAGCCGGTGTAGTGCATCACGCAGGTCTGGCCGCGGGTCGGCGTGGCGCCGGTGCCAACCTGGCTGTCTTCGATCTTGAGGCCTGAAGCTGTGGTCATGATTTTTCCTGCGGCTTGCGCCATGGCTGGGGAACGGGAGGCGTCGAACGTAAAGGAGAGCAATGCCGCGCCCAGGGCAAACGCCGTTGCGGCGCCCGCTCGCTGAAAAATTCGCATGATCTCTCCTAGATTGAATTGCCGCGTCGCGCGAAGCTATGCCTCGCGAGCTGGCCGGAGCGCAAGTCCCGGAACCGTGATCGCGGACTGCTGGTCCGGTCAGTCCGGCTTCAGGCCGCGCTGGGCAAGCTGGCCCTTGTAGTTGTCGAGCAGCTGGGTAGCGAACTCGGTTGCTTCATCGCGCGCAGCCTTGGACTCCGCATCGGACATGGAATCCCGAAGCGCGACGGGATGTTTCGACGTAAACGAACGGATGACGCGATCGACGACTGCTTGCATGGAGAACTCCCGATTCCGACTTGAAACTCCGCCTCGCACGGAAAGTTCCTGATCCGTCGGCCCGGGGGCGGGCAAGGTTCACAAATGCCGTTTTGTTCTCTGGGGAACGAACAGGGGGCAAGCTTTTTCGCCGCAGCAAAGGTTAAGCAATTGTCGTAGCGGCGAACTGCAAGCCCTTGAAAGTCAGGCGCTTCGGATCCTTCACGCCCGAGAGATACAGGCGTCGAATAAATTGCGTGACCCTTTCGCGATCACACCCTGTCAGGACGATCACGGCGTCAACGGCAATCTTCTGTGCGTCCATGGCAGCCCCCGTGCGGCCAAGGCGGCCCGCTCCACATGCTCGGTCGAACCGGCGCATCCAAATCATTGCTGATTCCCGGATTCGCGGGATATACGCGGATCCCCCCATCAAAGTTCCACTCCCGCATGGCACCCGAATCGACGGGGATCGCAATTCCCGCTTGGCTGGGAGGTCGACCCCGGTAAGATTGCAGCCGATCGGCGGCGGCATGAAAAACGGGCTGTACTCCATTCACATCCAGATGCTGGACGGCGTCAAAGGCCGGGCTTCCGGCGTGATCATCCTGCGCGACGGCGTGCTGCTTGGCGGCGACCCCTATTTCTGGTCCCAAGGGGCCTATACGGTCCGGGACGGCAGCTGGAAGGGCGAATTGCTGACCCGCCAGCACACCCCCTACCACGACCAGACCGCCCGTCCGGTTTTTGGCGGCCGGGAGGTGACAACGGGGTTTTCCGGCACCTACAAGGACGGCGCCTCCGAGGTGTTCGGCACCTCGCTGGTCGGCAGTCGCAGCGTCAGTTTTCGCGCAACCTTGCGGAAAATCGCAGATAGTTGATGCGTTGCGACGCTGGCGGCTGTAAACCGCAGCGGAGTTTCGGCCGCGCCCGGGTATTTGCCTGTTGTTGGCCGACCCCGGCGACACGCCCACCCCAAACGAAGAAAGCGACAAGGCCTCGTTCATGAGCGGATTCAAGGAACCCAGCTTCGCAGATCGCCAGAAAGCGGCGCTCGAAGCCAAGAAGAACATTCTGACCAAGTTCAAGTCGCAGCCGGGTCCCGATGATCCTGCCGTGAAGGCGCGCGCCGCCGAGCGCGAGGCCCAGGCCGCCCTGCGCGCCAAGGCCAAGCTGGTCCGCGACGCCGAGAAGGCCGCGCAGAAGATCCGCGAAGCCGAGGAGGCCGCCGAGGCCGCCGCCAAACTCGCCCGCGAGAAGGAAGAGGCCGCCGCCGCCCAGCTGGCGCTGGAAGCCGAACAGAAGGCCGCCCGTGACGCCCGCTACGCCGCCCGCAAGAAGCGCAAGTAGCAGACCACGACGAGCGCAGGCCCGCCTTTGACGGCGAGCCTGCTGCAGCCGTGCGGATGAAAAGAATTACTTCTTCATCTCGTCCTTCTTCATCATCCCGTCTTTCTTCATGCCATCGTCTTTCTTCATGCCGTCATGGGACATCGCGTCCTTTTTCATGCCGTCATCCTTTTTCATCATGCTGTCCTTCTTCATGCCGTCGTCCTTGCTCATCTTGTCCTGAGCGAAGGCCGCCGGCGCGAGCGCGAGGCTGAGCGAGAGGGCAGCGGCAGACGCGCCGAGCGCGATCCTGGTGGTGATGGTCATGAGCTGTCGTCCTTTGAACCGGTTCTGAAACGCGACGTGTGTCGCATCCCACCAGACGGCTCCAGAACCGGATTTGTTACGGCGGTCGCAAAATTTACCTGCAGCGACTTTTCAGCGCAGACCGGCTTGCGGTGAAGTATCACCCAAAAGATGTGTTAGGTGATGTGGCAGCAATAGCGTTGTGCGTGCGGTGCAGCATCGCCGGGATGTGCGTTGCATAAACTATCAGACTAGAGCAGATCACTGCGAATACGATTAGGGTGACGCTTCAACGCCTGCCCCCATGTGTACAAGCAAGAAACGCTTCAGGGAGTTATCCATGCTGACACGTCGCCATGTCCTCGCCTCGGCGCTCGCCGCCCCCGCCATCCTGCGCCTAGGTACCGGAACCGCGCACGCCGCGACCACCCTGAAGATCTCGCATCAGTTTCCCGGCGGCACCATCGACAAGGGCGATTTCCGCGACCGGCTGACCCGCGTGTTCGCCGCCGAGATCGCCAAGCGCAGCGGCGGCGACCTCGTCGCCGAGATCTATCCGAACTCGTCGCTGATCAAGACCAACGCGCAGTTCTCCGCGATGCGCAAAGGCGCGCTCGATATCAGCCTGTATCCGATGCCCTATGCCGGCGGTGAGTTGCCGGAGACCAATATCGGCCTGATGCCCGGCCTGGTCTCGACCTACGACCAGGGCCTGCGCTGGAAGGACCAGCCGGTCGGCAAGGCCTTGACCGATTTCCTCGCCGACAAGGGCATCATCTTGCTGACCTGGGTCTGGCAGGCTGGCGGCGTCGCCAGCCGCACCCGCGCGCTGGTCGCACCGGAAGATGCCAAGGGCCTGAAGGTTCGCGGCGGCTCGCGCGAAATGGACATGGTGCTGCAGACCGCGGGTGCTGCGGTGCTGTCGATACCTTCCAATGAAATCTACGCGGCGATGCAGACCGGCGCTTGCGATGCCGGCATCACCTCCTCCACCAGCCTGATCTCGTTCCGGCTCGAGGAAGTCGCCAAGCATCTGACGTCCGGCGCCGGCGCCTCCTACTGGTTCATGCTGGAGCCGCTGATGATGTCGAAGGCGATCTTCGACAAGCTGCCGAAGAACCACCAGGATATCCTGCTGTCGGTCGGCACCGAGATGGAAGCCTTCGGCAAGAAGGGGGCGCAGGAAGACGACATCGAAGTGGCCAAGGTCTACGAGAAGGCCGGCGCCAAGGTCAGCGTGCTGGATGCCGCCATCGTCGGCAAATGGCGCGACATCGCCCGCGACACCGCGTGGAAGGACTACAGCGCCAAGACCCCGCTGGCGGCGAACCTGTTGAAGCTCGCCAGCGACGTTGCCGCCTGATGCATGATCCGGTTTTGGATCAGCTCGATCATCCCACCGTCGCCGCGAGCCATCCGCTCGTGGCGGCGCTCGAACGCGCGCTCGCCCTCTGCAACAATATCATCGTGGTTCTGTCCGCGATCGCGCTGATCGCGGCCTGCATGATCCTCAGCTACAGCGTGGCGACGCGCAGCATCTTTCACAGCGCCACCTACTGGCAGGACGAGGCCGCAGTGTTCCTGCTGGTCGGCGCCACCTTCATGACCGCGGCCTATGTGCAGAGCCAGCGCGGCCATATCGGCATCGAGGCCTTCGTCGGGCTGCTCTCGCCGATGGTGAACAGCATCCGGCTCTGGCTGGTCGATGTCGCCAGTTTCGTGTTCTGCGCCTTCTTCGCCTGGAAATCCTGGACGCTGACCCATGAAGCCTGGATCGATGGCCAGGTATCCAATTCGATGTGGTCGCCGCCTTTGGCAATTCCCTACGCCTTGATGGCGGCCGGCATGACGCTGCTGTGCGTACAGATCCTGCTGCAGATATTGATCCCGCTAAGCCGAAAGGCGCGCCTGTGACCGTTCTTGGAATTGGAATTAGCTACGGCCTGGCCACGCTTGTTGCGATGTTTTCGGGAATGCCGATCGCCTTCGCGCTGGGCGCGGTCGCCGTGGTGTTCATGGCGATCTACATGCCGTCGGCATCGCTCGATACGGTCACGCAGAACGTCTACGAGGAGATGGCCTCGATCACGTTGCTGTCGATCCCGCTGTTCATCCTCAAGGGGGCGGCGATCGGTAAATCCCGCGCCGGCCAGGATCTCTATACGGCGCTGCATGCGTGGCTGCATCGCATCCCCGGCGGCCTCGGCGTCGCCAATGTGTTCGCCTGCGCGTTGTTTGCGGCGATGGCGGGCTCGTCGCCCGCGACCTGTTCGGCGATCGGTTCGGCCGGCATTCCCGAGATGCGCAAGCGCGGCTATTCCGGCGGCTTCGCTGCCGGCATCATCGCCGCCGGCGGCACGCTGGGCATCCTGCTGCCGCCGTCGATCACCATGATCCTGTTCGCGGTCGCCGCGGAAAAATCACTCGGAAGACTTTTCCTGGCCGGCATCGGCCCCGGCCTGCTGCTGGTCACGCTGTTCGGCGTCTATGCGGTGATCCGGTTCCGCAAGGAATATGCCACGGCCCATGCCGCCTATACGCGAACCGGCGAGACCTCGCCGATCCTGCATCGCGACGATTTTACGATGGCCGAGCGTTTCAGCGCGCTGCCGCGGGTGCTGCCGTTCATCATCCTGCTCACCGGCGTGATGATCGCGCTCTATGGCGGCTATTCGACGCCGTCGGAAACCGCCGGCCTCGGCGGCCTGCTGG
>JAQGKA010000059.1 GCA_028290355.1 Tardiphaga sp.
TGGTGGGGGCCAGTCGATACCGTCAGGATCATCCCGCCAGGCACGACGAAGGCGCTGGCGGTCGGCCGCCGCGCCATCGCGCCGGTGCTGCTGGTCTTTACCTTCCTGGTGCCGGTGATCTTTTATGACCAGCGCTACATCCTCGATCTCGGCATCCTCGTGCTGACCTATGTGATGCTCGGCTGGGGCCTCAATGTCGTGGTCGGCCTCGCCGGCCTGCTCGACCTCGGTTATGTCGCGTTCTATGCCGTCGGCGCCTATTCCTACGCGCTGCTGGCGACCACCTACGGCCTGTCGTTCTGGGTCTGCCTGCCGCTGGCCGGCATTCTCGCCGCGTTCTGCGGCGTGCTGCTGGGCTTTCCGGTGTTGCGGCTGCGCGGCGACTATCTCGCCATCGTCACGCTGGCGTTCGGCGAAATCATCCGCCTCGTCATCATCAACTGGCAAAGCCTCACCGGCGGCCCCAACGGCATCAGCAGCATTCCGCGGCCGACCATGTTCGGCATTCCGCTGACGCCCGGCGATGACGGCCTCGCCGCCAAACTCGGCATCGCCTTCTCGCCGACCCATCGCATCGTGTTTCTGTTCTACCTGATCCTGGCGCTGGCGCTGCTCACCAACTGGGTGACAATTCGATTGCGCGCGCTGCCGATCGGCCGCGCCTGGGAAGCATTGCGCGAGGACGAGGTCGCCTGCCGCGCGCTGGGCATCAACACCACGACGACGAAGCTGACGGCGTTTGCCACCGGCGCGATGTTTGCCGGTTTCGCCGGCTCGTTCTTCGCTACACGGCAGGGATTCATCAGCCCGGAATCCTTCACCTTCCAGGAATCCGCATTGGTACTGGCCATCGTCGTGCTCGGCGGCATGGGCTCGCAGCTTGGCGTCGCACTTGCGGCGCTGACCATGATCGGCGGCTTCGAACTGTTTCGCGGCTTCGAGCAATATCGCATGCTGGTGTTCGGCGTCGCCATGGTGCTGCTGATGATCTGGCGGCCGCGTGGCCTGATCGGCCATCGTGCGCCGACCGTGTTTCTGAAACACAGTCACGCCATCTCCTCCGACCTTGTGAAAGAAGGGGCCGGATGAGCAGCGACAGCATCCTCAGCGTCGAAGGCCTGGCGATGCGCTTCGGCGGCATCGTGGCCGTCAACGATCTCTCCTTCACCGCGGAGCGCCGCAAGATCACCGCGCTGATCGGACCGAACGGCGCCGGCAAGACCACCGTCTTCAACTGCATTACCGGCTTCTACAAGCCGAGCTCCGGCACTATCAGGCTCAGCAATGCCGGCAGCGAACTGCGGCTGGAGAAGCTCAACGACTTTCGCATTTCCAAACTAGCCAAGGTCGCGCGCACCTTCCAGAATATCCGGCTGTTTCCCGGCATGACCGCGCTGGAAAACCTGATGGTGGCGCAGCACAACACCTTGATGCGCGCCTCCGGCTTTACGTTTCTCGGCCTGTTCGGCGTGCCCAGCTATCGCGCCGCGGAGCGGCACGCGATCGATCTGGCGCGCTACTGGCTGGCGCAGATCGGCCTGCTCGACCGCGCCGACGATGCCGCAGGCAACCTGCCCTATGGCGACCAGCGCCGCCTCGAAATCGCGCGCGCCATGTGTACCGAGCCGGCGCTGCTCTGCCTCGACGAACCCGCGGCCGGATTGAATGCACGCGAGAGCGCGGCGCTCAGCGAATTGCTTTTGAAGATCCGCGCCGAGCACGGCACCTCGATTCTCTTGATCGAGCACGACATGTCGGTGGTGATGGAAATCTCCGATCACATCGTGGTGCTGGACTATGGCGTCAAGATCGCCGACGGCGCGCCGCAGGCGATCCGCGACAATCCAAAGGTGATAGCGGCCTATCTCGGCGCCGACGAGGAAGAAGCCATCGCGGTGATGGAGAGCGGCACATGACCGCCCTCCTCACGATCTCCAACCTGCGCGCCTCCTACGGCAAGATCGAGGCGCTGCGCGGTGTCGATCTCGACATCGCCAGCGGCGAGATCGTGGCGCTGATCGGCGCCAACGGCGCCGGCAAGTCGACGCTGATGATGACCATCTTCGGCAAGCCACGCGCCCGTTCCGGCTCGATTGTATATGACGGGATCGATATCACCGGCCTGCCGACCCACGAGATCGCGCGGATGCGCATCGCGCAATCGCCGGAAGGCCGCCGGATCTTTCCGCGCATGAGCGTGGCGGAAAACCTGCAGATGGGCGCCGACGTCACCGAGAGCAGTGCCGCCGATCGCGCCGGCAGCCTCGAGAAGGTGCTGACGCTGTTTCCGCGGCTGAAGGAGCGTATGTTCCAGCGCGGCGGCACATTGAGCGGCGGCGAGCAGCAGATGCTGGCGATCGGCCGCGCGCTGATGAGCCGCCCACGCCTGCTGCTGCTCGACGAGCCCTCGCTCGGCCTGGCGCCCCTGATCGCCAAACAGATTTTCGATGCGATCCGGAAGCTCAACAGGCAGGATGGCCTGACCGTGCTGATCGTCGAGCAGAACGCCAACCATGCGCTGCGCCTCGCCCATCGCGGTTATGTCATGGTCAACGGCCTGATCACGCTATCAGGCAGCGGCGCCGAACTGCTGCAGGCCCCGGAAATCCGCTCTGCCTATCTCGAAGGCGGCCGCCGGACGTAGCGCCGCCTTTCCCGGAGAGTGGACGTCATTCCGGGGCAGGCGCAGCGACAGCTGCGCGTGAACCCGGAATCTGATCCCTGCCCCGCCATCGAGATTCCGGGTTCGCTCGAGCTGCGCTCTCGCGCCCCGGAATGACGATGAACTGCGGCAAGATGCGGCGGCAAAGGGGCGTAGCCGCCGAAAATTTGCCGATGACTTAGGCTCCAAATCAGCCGACAATACCGCCACATTCGAACCCGGCCGCCGCCGGTCCCGTTCCGACCATTGTGAGGATCAGAATATGAAATCGTTCGAGCTCATTGGCCTGGCATTCGCCGCGTCGCTGCTGTCGACGGCAGCTTTCGCGCAGGACATCAAGGTCGCGGTGGCCGGTCCGATGACCGGCGGCGAATCCGCCTTCGGCCGGCAGATGCAGAACGG
>JAQGKA010000064.1 GCA_028290355.1 Tardiphaga sp.
GCTTGATCTTCGGCATCGGGCCGCTGACCCAGTCGTCGTTGCGCTCCATGATCACTTCGGTGCCGGCGGTCCATTTGGTCACCTTGTAGGCGCCGCCGCCGGCGGTGTTCTGCTTGGTGTATTCGAGACCCCAAGGATCCTTCTCGGTGGCGTTCTTCTTCACCAGTTCGGAATTGATGACGCAGGGCACGATCACCGCGAGATCGGGAATTGTCAGCCGGTCCTTGGTGGCGAAATCGACGCGCACGGTATGATCATCGACGATGACGAACTGCTCCGGCTTCTTCAGCGAGCCCGCGCTCATCTGGAAGGTCGGGAAGCCGCCGACGCTGACGGCGCGATCGAGCGACCACTTGACGTCCTTCGCCGTGACCGGCGTGCCGTCATGGAATTTGGCGTTCTTGCGCAGCTTGAAGGTCGCCGACATGTCGCCGATCTGCATATCCTCGGCGAGCTCGGGCTTGTACTTGTCGCGGTCGTAATAAGCGACGCCGCCGGGGCCGGCCTTCATCTCGTGGCCGATCAGGCGATCGTAGCAATTCCAGGAGACCTCATAGCCCGGCACGTTGGTGCCGACGCCGTGGATGTCGAGATTGTTCGGGCCGCTCTCGGAAACAATCAGCAGCGTTTCGGACCGGGCGTCCGCCTTGGCGGCCGACCAGATCGCCGGCGCGGGCACCATGGCGCCGGCTGCAGCGCCGGTGACGGTCTTCAGAAAATCGCGACGCTTCATCGGTGCTCTCCAGCGCGTGAGGGGAACTGCTGGAACAAGCTTCGCAAGGTTTGTGCCAGAAGCTCGCTGCCAGCGCGCCAATCGGCAAGCGGCTGAATTTGTTGCGATTATTGGATTCGAGTGGGGGCCCCAGAGACTTTCGATAACATTTCATTGCATACAAAGAAGATGATTTGCTTATTTAATGATCTGCCGAAAAGACATGCACGCAATTCGGGCTTCAACGGCTCGTCTACGCTCGCTTGACAATCCGCGAGCCCCGCTCCTTATTGCAAGTAATTCGCATTTGCATTCGCATATATTGGGCGGTTTGGGGGTTGCGTGAGTTTGAAATCTTGGGCGGCGGTGGCGTCGGCAACGGGCGTCGCCTGCATGTCCACAGCCTGGGGTGGTGGCGCAGCGCGAGCCCAGGAGACCCTGCCGGAAATCGTCATCGCCACCGATCGGGACAAAGCGGCCAACGTCTCCGACACATTTCAGTCGACCACCAGCCTGAGCGGCAGCGAGTTGCACCGCAGCACCGCGGCGTCGCTGGCCGACCTGCTGACGACCCAGCCCGGCATGGCGGCCTCGACCTTCGCGCCGGGTGCGAGCCGGCCGAACATTCGCGGCCTCGACGATTACCGCGTCCGCGTGCAGGAGAACGGCATCGGCACCCACGACGCGTCGGATTTCAGCCAGGACCACCAGGTCCCGGTCGATCCCCTCTCCGCCGACAAGATCGAGGTGATCCGCGGTCCCGCTACCCTGCGCTACGGCAACCAGGCAATCGGCGGCGTGGTCAACGCCAGCAACAACCGGATCCCGGAGAATCTCGTCCCCGACAACTTCAGCGCCCGCTTCAAGGGCGCATCGTCGTCGGTGGACAGCAGCATCGACGGTGCCGCCAGCGTGGATGCCAGCGGCGACCATGTCGCGATCCATGTGGATGCGTTCGGCCGCCGCGCCGGTGACTACCGGATTCCCGGCGGCGTGCAGGCCAACACGCGGCTGCATACCGAAGGACAATCGGTCGGCGGGTCCTACATCTTCGACGGCGGCTATATCGGCACCGCGATCCAGCACACCACCAGTCTTTATCACATCCCAGGGATCGACGACGCCAAGCAGAACACCCGGATCGATCTCGAGCAGACCAAGGTCACCACCAAGGGCGAATGGCGCGCGCCGATCGACGGCATCGCGGCGGTGCGCTTCGCCTTCGGCGCCAGCGACTACAAGCATGACGAGATCGGCATCGGCAGCAACGGCATCGATGGCGTGCAGAACACCATCAAGAACAAGGAGATCGAGGGCCGCTTCGAGATCGATCATGCCGCCGTCGCGACGCCGCTCGGCGCGCTCACCGGCAACTGGGGCCTGCAGGCCAGCAATCGCAAGCTTGGCACCTTCGGCAGCCTCGGCGGCCTGCTGGCGCCGACCAATACGGATGCGGTCGCCGGCTTCGTGTTCGAGCAACTGCAGCTCACCGAGACCTTGAAGCTGCAGGCCGCGGGCCGCGTCGAGAGCCTGTCGGTGTCGGGTCTGGCGCCGACATTCCCCGCAAACTTTCTGCCGCCGCCGGGCACCATTTCGGAAACAGCGGCGACGCGCGACTTCGCGCCGAAAAGCTTCAGCGTCGGGCTGCTGAAAACCCTGCCGTGGGACATGGTGGCGTCGCTCAGCGCGCAGCGCGCACAGCGCGCACCTGCTGCACCTGAACTGTTTTCGCGCGGCTCCGACGATGCCTCCGGCACCTTCGTGATCGGCAATCCGAACCTGCAGATCGAAACCGCGGAATCGATCGAACTGGGATTGAAGCGCGCCAGCGGACAGCTGCGCTTCGAAGCCAGCCTCTATTACACCCGCTATCTCGATTTCATCTACAAGCAGGTCACGGGGAACAGCTGTACCGACGATTTCCCGACCTGTGGCGCGGGCCTGGGCAGACCTCTGCTGCAGGTCGCTTACGGGCAGCGCGACACGAATTTCCGCGGCGCCGAACTGATGGCGCAGCTCGATGTGGCGCCGCTCGGCGACGGCATGTTCGGCATCGACGGCCAGTTCGACACCGTCCGCGCCACCTTCGCCGACGGAACCAACGTGCCGCGGATTCCACCGATGCGCGCCGGCGGTGGCGTGTGGTGACGCAGCGCCGAATGGCATGCTCGGCTCGGCCTGCTGCATGCCTTTGCGCAGGACGATATCGGTCTCAATGAGACGCCCACGGCCGGCTACAATCTGCTGAAGGCGGAAGTCAGCTACACCCGCACCTTTGCCAAATCGGACGGCGGCCCGCGCGAAATCACCTTCGGCCTCGCCGGCGACAACCTGCTCGACGAGCGCATTCGCAACCACATCTCGTTCAAGAAGGCGGAAGTGCTGCAGCCCGGCCTGGGCGTGCGGCTGTTCACGAATCTAAGATTTTGAACCCGATGATCTGGAATCGCTCCATTCTGCACTGCAACGCGACATGGCGATGGCGACATCACCTGCGAGGCGCGGTATTCTTGCCATCATCCCAGCCGACAACAGACATTGATCCACGGAACGCAGCGCTTATGAAAAAAATCGAGAAACATATCGTCGTTGCGCTCGCAGCCGCGGTCATGCTGCCCGGCGCTGCGTCTGCCGCGGCCACCGAAGCGTTGCTGCCGCATAACCTGTCGCCCTGGGGCATGTTCATGGGCGCCGACATCGTGGTGAAGGCCGTGATGATCGGCCTCGCCTTTGCGTCGCTGGTAACCTGGACGGTGTGGCTGGCGAAGACCATCGAGCTCGGCCG